>NZ_LAJY01000078.1 GCF_000963705.1 Elstera litoralis
CGGCGGGCAGCTTGGCACGCTCTCGGAAGGGCAGGCGGCGAGCCTGTCGCTCAGCGCTGCGGGGGCGGATCAATATCTGATCGTTGGCGGAATCCTGCCCTGGGGCTGGTGCTGGATCGCAGCACGGGCGCGCTGACCGGCACGCTGCCCGACATGGGCGGGGCCGGGTTTGACCCGGTTGGAGGCTACACCTGGTCCGCGCCCGCATCGTCCGATCTCGGCACGTACGCCGTGGGGGCGAGCGTGAGCGTCGCGCAAGCCACTGCGCCTGCGACGGGCACCTTCGGGCTGCGCGCGGATGGCTTGCCCTGGGGGCTGACGCTCGATCCGGGGAGCGGGCTCATCAGCGGCACGGTCAGTCCCGAAGCGGCGGCGGGCACCTACGCCATCACCATCGCCCGGCTCGATACCAGCGGTAGCTACGGCACGCGCGCCTACACCATCACCATCTCGTAAGGAGGGCGGAAACTATGCCCGAGGTCTATAATTTCACCGCGCGCGCCACGGCGGCGAGCGGTGCTTTTGCGGATCGGAATTTTTCGATCACCGTCAATAACAATCTCATTCAGCGCCTGCTCGCCATCGGTCAAAGCGGCGTTGCGCGCTCGACGGGAGCCGGGCCGTGGGTTCTGGTCCCCGGCGTCAAGGGCGATAGCGGCGATTGGGGCGACCGCTGGTTGGTCTGGGATCAGGCGGCGGGCGTTATGTGGGAGTCGCCCGATGGGATCAACTTCACCAGCTTCGTGCCGGTGTTTCCGGCGGGCTATACGCGGCTCGGCTTTTTTGCGCTGGCGTGGGGGTGCGTGGTGGGCAATGGCAATGGCCGACCGGGGGACCCACTGGGAGACTGCGGTTGCAACCTCGACCGATGGCGGTGAGGCCTGGGCCTTGGTCGGTGGGACTATCCTCAGCCCGACCCTTGGCCTTTCGTTCGAGCGCTCGGAAGCCGGGGCGTCGATCCTCGCAACCGGCGCCGAGTGGTATTATCGCGCCAGCGACGCCGACGCTTGGGCGGTGGTACGGACCGTGGGGATAGGCAGTCGCTTCCAGATTGCGCACCTGAATGGCGTGTGGTTCGGCCCTGCCTCCGACTCTTACCTGCCCGGTTTGGCCCGGTCGGTCGATGGCGAAACGTGGTTTACCCAGAGCAATCCGAGCGTGCTGACGAGCGGTTACTATCGCGGCTTCGCCTACACCAATGGCACCGTGATCGGCCAAGCTTATTATGATGGGGTGGCGGGCTATACGCTCGATGCCGGGCTGACGGTGCAGGCGACAGCGGCGCTGCCTGGCTTCTCGGGAGGATATGACGTGGAGCGTCCCATCGTCTCGCAAGGCGGGCGCACGTATATGATCGGCGCTTCCGGGGAAATTTACGTTATCACCGCCGTCGCCGCGACCGCGTCGGCGCAAGCCCTTCCGGCCCCGCTTGGCGTGCCTAGCTGCCTTGCCGTGCGCAATTAAGGGGGCGGCGATGGGCGACGATTTAAGGGCAGTTCTGGCCGAAATTCAGGCCGGAACGCGCGAAGGGCGGGCGTGGCGGCAGCGGGCCGAGCAACGGCTCGATCAAGCCGCCGACAGTCTGCATCACCTGTCGCAAGCGCTGGCCGAAGTCACCACCGAAATGAAGCTGCACCTGCATTACGGGCAGGAGCGGGTCGGGCGTCTTGAGGAGCGGATATCCGCTCTTGAGGATGTCGGCGCGCCCAGTGCGCCGAAAACCGCCGTTGCGGTCGGCGGCGGTGGGGTTTTCGGGTGGCTCGCGGGCGGCGGTTGGGACCATCTCACGCAACTGATGAAGAGGATTTTGCCATGACCGCAGGCAAGCTTCCGCGCGGTATCCGCAATCACAATCCCGGCAATATCCGCCGCACGACAACGATTTGGCGCGGCATGGTCCCGGACCAATCCGGCGATGCCGAGTTCGTGGTTTTCAGCGAACCGCTCTGGGGCCTGCGCGCCTTGGGGCGGGTTTTGCGGACCTATTACGACCTTTACCACTGCCGGAGCGTCGCGACGATTCTGCGCCGCTACGCTCCGCCGACTGAAAACAACACCGCCGCCTATATCGCGGCGGTGGCGAAAATTCTGAACGTTGCGCCCGACGCTGAAATTCCCCGAACCCCCGAAACCTGGGTTCGGTTGATGCAGGCCATCGTTCGGCACGAAAACGGCGTGGGAGATGCCTATCCCCTAGCGCTGTACCAGTCCGCCGCCGCCCTGGCGCTGGACTGATCTTTTCCCTTTTCCGATAGGAGATAGACATGCAGTATCTATTGAGCCGTTTGCAGGAACGGAGCACCTGGCTCGGGCTGATTGCGCTCGTCACCGGCTTCGGCGTGAGCGTTAAGCCGGATGTTTCGAATGCGATTATCACGCTCGGCAGTACCGTTGCTGGCGTGGTCGCGGCCCTAACGCCGGACCCGCAGCGGTAAACCGCGCGGAGCGGTCGGACGGTCGGGGCCGTAATCGAGGGGGACGGGATGGACAGGCGTCCGATCCCACCCCATATCTCTGAAGTCCCGCCTTTCCCGTTAGCTGAAAGGACGATCATGCGGCCGCTCTGCTCATTTTTCATCGTTGTCAGTCTTGGCCTGCCCGTCGCGGCGCGCGCGGCGGAGCCGCAAGGGGCTGAGCTTGAATATCGCGTCTATGTGGGCGGTATTGCCGCCGCCCGCTATTTCTTGCGCTATACGGCCACCGATACCCGCACCGAAATTGCGCTGACGGCGCAAACGGAAGGTTTTACCGATTGGTTGCTCGGGTGGCGGTCGTCGCAGTTTGCCGAGGCCGAGGTCGATCCACTATCGCCGAGCCGCGCTCGGCAGGTAGCGTTCCGCACAGAAGGGGTTTTTCGCGGAGAAGTCCGCCGGGTCGAACTGCGATCTTACGCCGACCGGCCTGCCGAATGGCAGATTAGCCCCCCGGAAGACCCGGAGCCGCGCACGCCCATCCTTCCCGAACAAACGGCGGGCACCTTCGACCCCCTGACCGGCACGTTTCTCAACCTGCGGAAGGGGACCGACGTTGCGGGGTGCCCAGCAGAGATTCCGTTTTTTGACGGTCGCCGCCGTTTCGATGCGGTTTTCGGGCAACAGCGTTTGGACGAGGTAAAGCCTTCATCCTACACGATTTTCTCCGGACCGACTCTCGTGTGCCAATTTACCATCAAGCGCATTGGCGGTTACGTGCTTCGCGCGAATGATCTAAACCGCCCGGAAGATCGCGACAAACCTATTTTTCTTCATCTCGGCACGGTTCTTCCCGGTTTGCCGCGTTTGCCTGTTCGCATCGAAAGCGAACTTACCCTAGGGAGTGTTATTGCGCATCTGGTCGCCGCGCGCCCGGCAAGCGGGGTTACGCGCATGGCAGCCTTGCCCGCGCAATAGGCTTGTCTCTCTGGTTTCGGGCCAATATCCAAGGTGATAGTGTTCGGCGCTTAACGCTGCTCATGTGCCGAACCCGGAGAAGACCCGATGAAGTTGACCGATACCGCCCTATTTCGCCAACACGCCTATATCAATGGCCAATGGGTCGATGCCGATTCGGGCGCGACGCTCTCCGTCGATAATCCGGCGACGGGGGCGAGCCTTGGCACAGTGCCGAGCATGGGCGCGGTCGAAACGCGCCGCGCTATCGATGCCGCTTCCGCCGCGTTTCCGCTGTGGGCGGCGAAAACTGCCAAAGAGCGCGCCAATATTCTCAGCCGCTGGGCCGATCTTATCACCCAGAACGTCGAGGATCTCGCCCAGCTCATGACCAACGAGCAGGGCAAGCCGCTGGCCGAAGCGCGCGGCGAAATCCTCTCCGGTGCGGCCTATATTCAATGGTTTGCCGAAGAAGGCCGTCGGGTCTATGGCGATATCATCCCGCAACCGCGCAGCGGTCAGCGCTTGTTGGTCGTCAAGCAGCCGGTCGGCGTCTGCGGCGCAATTACGCCGTGGAATTTCCCCTCGTCGATGATCGCGCGCAAGGCCGGGGCGGCCTTAGCCGTCGGCTGTACTTTGGTGGTGAAACCCTCCGATCTTACGCCGTTTTCGGCGCTGGCTTTGGCGGAACTCGCCGAACGCGCCGGGCTGCCGGCGGGTGTGCTGAATATCGTCTTCGGCGATGCGCCGCCCATCGGCGACGAGCTGTGCTTCAATCCGAAGGTGAAGAAGATCACCTTCACCGGCTCCACGGCGGTCGGCAAGCTGCTGCTCGGCAAGGCGGCGCAGACGGTGAAGAAAGTCAGCATGGAGTTGGGCGGCAATGCGCCGTTCATCGTCTTCGACGATGCGGATATTGACGCGGCGGTGGCGGGGGCGATTCTGTCGAAATACCGCAATGCCGGGCAAACCTGCGTCTGCGCCAACCGCGTTTTCGTCCAGGATGGGATTTACGACGCCTTCGCCGAAAAATTCACCGTCGCCGTCAAGGCGCTGAAAGTCGGCAATGGTCTGGACGCGGGCACCACTACGGGGCCGCTGATCGATGATCGGGCGCTGGCCAAGGTCGAACGCATGGTGGCGGACGCGACCGATAAGGGCGCGACAGTGCTGACCGGCGGGCATAAGCATGCTTTGGGCGGGCGTTTCTACGAGCCCACCGTTCTTGCGAATGTCACGCCCGATATGGCCGTGATCCGCGACGAAATCTTCGGCCCGGTCGCGCCGCTGGTGCGGTTCAAGGATGAAGCCGAGGTTATTCAACTGGCGAATGATACCGATTACGGCCTCGCGGCTTATTTCTACGCGCGTGACCTCGGGCGGGTGTGGCGCGTCGCCGAAGCCTTGGAATATGGCATGGTTGCGATCAACGATGGCGCGATTGCGACCGAAGTTGCGCCCTTCGGCGGCGTCAAACAGTCCGGCATGGGCCGCGAAGGCTCCAAATACGGCGTGGACGATTACGTCCAGATCAAGTTCCTCGCAATGGGCGGCATTGGAGCCTAAACATGGCTTATGATTTCGACCTTCTGACGATTGGCGCGGGTTCCGGCGGGGTGGCGGGCTCCCGCCGTGCCGCCTCCTACGGTCCCCGCGTCGGGATTATCGAGGAAGCGCGTATCGGCGGCACCTGCGTGCTGCGCGGGTGCGTTCCGAAAAAGCTGCTGATCTATGGGGTCGATATCGCCGATACGCTGGCTGACGCCGCCGGTTTTGGCTGGAGTATCGACGGCGCGCATCTCGATTGGGCCAAGCTGGTCGCGGCGAAGGATGCCGAGTTGGACCGGCTCCACGGTATCTATATCTCCATGCTCGATAAGGCCGGGGTAAAGCGGATCGAGGGGCGCGGCGTACTCGTTGATGCGCATACCGTACAGGTAGGCGAGCAGCGCTTTACCGCCGAGCGCATCATGATCGCAACCGGCGGCTGGCCGACGCTGCCCGATGTGCCGGGTAAGGAGCTGGCGATCACCTCCAACGAGGCGCTCGATCTGAAAAGCCTGCCGGAGCGCATCGTGATTTTCGGCGCGGGCTATATTGCGGTGGAATTCGCCGGGATTTTTCGGGCGGCGGGTTGTGCCGTCGATCTGGTGTTTCGGGGCGAACACGTCTTACGGGGTTTCGACGCGGAGGTGCGGGCGCATCTCACCGAGTCGCTGGCGGCGCGCGGGATCAATCTGCTGTCGGGCCGCACGATCACGGGTATCGCCGAAGAGGGCGCGGCGCGGCGCGTCACCCTCTCCGATGGCTCGGTGATTCTGGCGGGGCAAGTGATGTTCGCCACGGGCCGCGCGCCGAACACCAAGGGCCTCGGGCTGGAGGCGGTCGGCGTCGAAACCGGCTCCCACGGCGAGATTCTGGTCGATAATTGGTCGCGCACGTCGGTTCCGGGTATTTATGCGGTGGGCGATGTGACCAACCGCTTTAATCTCACGCCCGTCGCCATTGCCGAAGCGCGGGCGGTGGCGGAAACGCTCTATAATGATAACCCGATGAGCGTGTTCGAAAATGTCGTCCCCAGTGCGGTTTTCTCCCGCCCCGAGGTCGGTACAGTGGGTCTGTCCGAAGAAGCGGCGTTGGCGGCAGGCCATACGCTCGATATTTACACGACGCGCTTCCGCCCGATGAAAAACACCATCTCCGGCCGGGGCGAACGCACTTTCATGAAGCTGGTCGTGGACCAACCGACCCAGCGCGTGCTGGGGGCGCATATGGTCGGGCCGGATTCGGCGGAAATCATCCAAGGCCTCGCGGTGGCGCTCACTTGCGGCGCGACCAAGCAACAGTTCGACCGCACCATCGGCCTGCACCCCAGCGCGTCGGAAGAGTTTGTGACGATGCGCGATAAGCGGGCATAACCATCGGGGGAGGGGGCTCCCCCGATTTAAATCTGCTTGAGCAGCGCGCGACCAATGGGTTTCACCGGCTCGCTGCGCAACACGAGCGAGGTTGTGACCGGGCCGAACCGGGCGATGGTATCGACGATGGTTTCAAGCTCGGCGGGCGTCGGCACCAGCACCTTTAAAATAAAGCAATCCTCCCCGGTGAGGCGCAGCACTTCGATAATTTGTGGCATTTCGGCGAAGAGCTTCAGGCTGGCACGGATATGTTCGTGGGTGGTGCGCAAGCGGATAACGGCCATCATGCCGAATCCCAGGGCGGCGGGATCGATTCGCGCAGCATAACCGGCAATAATCCCACGCTCTTCCAAGCGCTTAACCCGCTCGGAGGTGGCGGGTTGCGATAGGCCGACACGACGCCCCAACTCCGAAATACCCAGGCGGCCATTCTCCTGCAAGGCTTCGAGAATGGCGATATCGGTCGGGTCGAGCATCGGGCGGGGACGGTCGGCGGGCATGGCGCATACCTTTAAACCATCGGAAACCAGCTTTATTTTCCGATAGTCTCCTATTCCGCGCGGTTAGGAAACCCGGCATCTTTTCCTCATACATTTCAGCCTGAGGAGACGCGAGAATGGAGATTATTCTGCTGCCCGGCATTGGTGGGTCGGGGGCCGAGCATTGGCAAAGCCGGGTGGGAGGCCGAGGACGGCCGCCTGCGGCGCTTCCAGCCGCGCGACTGGGATGACCCCGAGCTTGGCGATTGGATTGCCGCGTTGGACTGCGCAGTCGCCGCCGCAAAAGGACCCCGGGTCTTGGTCGCGCACAGCCTCGCCTGTCTGCTCGTTGCGCATTGGCTGCTGGCCTCGCCCTTACCGGTCGCGGGCGTGGTGCTGGTTTCGACCCCCGATCCAGAAGGCGCCAAATTCCCCCCGCAGGCGAAGAGTTTCGCCAATCCGCCGACGCAGAAATTCCGCTGTCCTGCGCTGATGCTGGCAAGTTCCAACGATCCCTATGGAACGCTGGACTACGCGCGCGCAATGGCGGCGCATTGGGGCAGCGGATTGATCGAGATGGGCGCTCTGGGCCATATCAACGCCCATAGTGGGCTTGGGGCTTGGCCGGAAGGGCGGGCATTGCTGGCCGCTTTTGTTGCGGGCGTGCAGAAGCGTTGCGTTTGAGTGTTGTCGGTGAAGGTTCGGGGAGCCAGGGGCTCCCCGCGCCGTTTTTTTAAACCGTTACGCGGCTTTCCGCTTCACGCTGCGGTTCTTCACCGAGCGCGCTTTTGGGAACCGAGCCCCGAAAGGGCGAACCGGCCCTTCGACGCCCGCGAGCGCATTTGGCACCATCCCCCGGATATAGATCCGGTCGGTTTTCTCGCCCGGCATCGTAATGCCGGTCGGGGCGGCGGCGGTGAAGTTGAACTTGCTGTAGAACTCGGCCAAATCGCTGACCAGCACGATAATCTCGTGCCCGTGGGCGGCGCAGGCGGCGAGGGTAACGTCCATCAAATCCGCGCCAAGGCCGAGACCGCGATAGGTTTCATCGACGGCGAGCGGACCAAGCAGCAGCGCGGGCGTTCCCTTCGGGCCGATTTCGACCGGCCAGTAGCGCAGGGTGCCGATCACCTTATCGCCGTCTTTGGCCACATAGCAGAGCGGGGCCACCGGGGCCACCCGGTCGCGGAACCGATAGGAGGTTTTTTGGCAGCGCGCCTGACCGAAAACCCGGTCGAGCAGCTGTTCGATGGCGTCCGCGTCTTGCGGTTGTTCTTGGGTGAAGGTCACCATTTCCGTAATCCTGAGGCCTAGTCGGTCGCGAGTAGTAGCGGCTTGGCCGATTCTGAGATCGGTCAAGGGAACAGCCCAGCGGGGCGGATCACGGTCTAGGGCAGCAGGGTCCCCACCGAAGCGGCAGGGCAGGAGGGGAGGAGGGTGATGAAACGGAACCCCGAACCCCGCTGCGCACGCAGACGGACCGACCGGCCGAACTGGCCGTCTTCTCGTCGTCGTTGCAGGGTGGAAACTGGGAGCACCGCTTTATCCTCTGTGTTGGTGACGCAGATCAATATCATATTCTGAACTGGCGTCAAGTGGCAGTATTTTATCCTGTGATCTGACGAAATTGCATCAGGCTTAGGGCAGCGCCCCACAGGCTGAAAGCGTCTTTCACGGATAGGCTGCCAATGTCGGCGTGGCTCAGGTCTTCCAGCAGAACCAAATGGCCCTGTCCTGGGGGGAGGGCTTCTAACAGGCTTTCGCTTTCGGTGTAAGGGATCACCGCATCATAGCGGCTATGCACTAGGGTCACGCGCGCGGAAAGGGCCGAAAGGTCGAGATCGACGAGGCTCAAGGCGGTAATTGCGTCGCGCGTCGGGGCGGGCAGGGCGGCGATCAGGTCGCTCACCGCGTCGGGATCGTCATTGCGCACCAGAGCATAGAGCGACTGGCCTTCCGGCCCCAGGCCCGCCGCCAGATCGTCTAGCGCGGCGCTGGGATCGTTCAGGCGGCGGGTGGCCATAATCCCTAAGAGGCCGCGATCCTGGGCGCTCACAACCCGCTCCAGATTGGCCTGGAGAAAGACCCAGACCGAGCGGGGATTCGGCGGCTGGAACTGCCAGGTTTCATCGAAGCGGCCCCGATAGGCCCCCGTGGTGAAAAACCGAATGACGGCTTCGGAATCGTAAAATCCCCCAAGCGCGAAAATCGCCTGCACGTCGGCGCTCACGTCCGGCTCCAGCGCGGCGCGGATCGAGGGCACGAGGCTGTAGGAAACCGCGCCGATGCCGATGGCGCGCGCGGCGGGATCGATCCGGTCGGTCGCTACCCGCACCGCATCGGCAATCGCGCGCGCGTGATCGGGCAGCACCTGGAAGCGCTCCATGCCGGGCAGTTCCGGCACGATGACGCGAAAGCCGGTTTCGGCCAAAATCCGCGCCATCAGTTGCAAGCGTGGATCGTCCCGCCCGGCTTGCGCGGCGCCCGGCACGAGGATGAGGCTGGCGCGCTCCCACCCATCTTGCCGCAGCCAAATATCGCCCTTGCGCGTGCGGCCATCGACCGTCCATTTGGTGCGGTTGAGGGTAACGGCGGGGGCGAGGGGTAGCGGTTCCTTGTTTTGAAGCAGCGAGACGATGAGCCAGAGGGCGGAACCGGTCCCAACCGGCGTCAGCGCCCAGCCGAGCCCGCTCGCCCCCAGCAGCAGCACGAGGGCGAGGAAAAACCGACGCAGCAGGATCATTTGCGCAACAGAAACTCGCGGCCCAGCTTCACGCGCGGCGCGCCATCATAGGCGATGATATCGGCGGTGGCGTAGGTTTCGCCCCAATTATCGGGCAGGTAGGAGCCGGTGCCGATCACGTCGATGGGGGCACCCGCAACCGCCATCACTTTGCACTTCGCCGGGCCGAAGCCGCTGGAGCCGATGATTTTCACTTTCGGGAAGCCGGCGGTATCGAGCGCCTGGCGGAAGTGGAAAATCGCCGCCGCCGTGACGCCCGGCCCGACTAGATGCCGCAGTTCGGCTTCCGTCCGATAGCCCCGGATGGACTGCGGCGCATGGGCTTCCATAACGCCGTAGGACAGGGAGGTATCGAGCCCCTCGATAAAGCGGCTGCCGTGGGTATCGAGCCGGAAGCTAATGCGACCGTCCGCCGCCAACTGCGGGAAGCGCGCGCATACCGCCAGCGCGTCGGTCACTTCCTGGCCGAAATAATCGACCAGTACGACCAAATCATTCTCGGGATAGGTTTCGTGATACATCTCGGCGGCGCGCAGCGTGCTCCCCGCATAGCCGATGAGCGCGTGGGGCATGGTGCCCAACCCGCCATCGCGCCCGAAATAATGGGCTGTCGCCGTCGTCGCATTGCCGATGAAGCCGACCGCGCCGACTGAGCGTTTTGCGGCGTCCGAGCCCACGTGGGCGGCATAGGCCATCATCTCGGCCATTTCTTGCCCCGCGCAGTGGCGGGCTTCCATAGCGAGAAAAGCCACACTGGGCAGATCGACGCACATGGTGAACGCATTATAGGCCGCCACACAGGCCGGGCCAATGCGCTGGAGCATAATGGTTTCAAGATCGACGAGATGGATGAACGAGCCGGTCACATAGAACAAAGGCTCGCCCGCGCCGACCCAATCGCCCTCGTGATGCTTGGTTTCGATTTCAAAGCTCACACCGCGCGCGGTCGCCATATCGGTGAGCCAGTCGAGCGCCAGTTTGGGGGCGAAGAGCACGGGACGCCGCATGAAGACGGCATAGGTGACGTTAGAGTCGCCGTTCCTGCGGACGATTTCTTTCGTCCGCAGGAAATACGCATCCGTCCGCTCGGCGACCTGCTCGGGGGTAAGGGCTGCGCCCGATGGGGTTAGCTCTGCCCGCTCTCGAACCTTCATGATTCTCCTGACCGGCCCGCCCGAAATGGTCTGACCGTCTAACTCGCTACGGCAAGCCTTACAGCTTCCCGCTCGGCTTTCAAGGATTCTGCGATCAGGAAGGCAAGTTCGATGGCTTGTTCGCCATTCAAGCGCGGGTCGCAATGGGTGTGGTAGCGATCCCCGAGCGACTCATCACTGATGGCTTGCGCGCCGCCGATGCATTCCGTCACGTTCCGTCCGGTCATCTCGAAATGCACCCCGCCCGCATAAGTTCCTTCGGCGCGGTGGATTTCGAAGAAGCTGCGGATCTCCGACAGGATGTTGTCGAAAGCGCGGGTTTTGTAGCCACTGGCGGCTTTCACCGTATTGCCGTGCATCGGGTCGGACGACCAAACCACGCGGCGGCCTTCGCGTTCCACCAGCCGCACGAGCGGCGGCAGGTGCTTTGCGATCTTATCGGCACCCATGCGCGCGATCAGGGTCAGGCGGCCCGGTTCGTTCGCGGGGTTGAGCCGGTCGATCAGGCGAATGAGATCGTCCGGGTCCATGCTGGGGCCGACCTTCATGCCGATGGGATTCTTGATCCCGCGCATGAATTCCACGTGCGCGCCGTCGAATTGGCGGGTGCGGTCGCCGATCCACAGCATATGAGCGGAGGTATCGTACCAATCGCCGGTGAGGCTATCGACGCGCGTCATCGCCTGCTCGAAGCCCAGCAAAAGCGCTTCGTGACTGGTGAAAACATCCGTCTCGCGGATCTGCGGCGAGGTGTCGGAAGTCAGGCCACAGGCTTCCATGAAAGCGAGGCATTCGCCGATACGGTCGGCCAAAGCCTGATATTTTTCCCCGGCGGGCGAGCGGGCGACGAAGCCCAGCGTCCAGCCGTGAACGCGGTGCAGATCGGCATAGCCGCCCTGGGCGAAGGCGCGAATCAGGTTCAGCGTCGCCGCCGACTGGCTATAGGCCTGCAACTGGCGCTTGGGATCGGGAATCCGCGCGGCTTCGGTGAATTCGATGCCATTCACCACGTCGCCGCGATAGGAGGGGAGCACGATTCCATCGCGCGTTTCGGTATCTTCCGAACGCGGTTTGGCGAACTGCCCCGCAAGCCGACCGACTTTCACCACCGGCATCGCCGAGCCGAAGGTTAGGATGACGGCCATTTGCAGCAGCACGCGGAAGGTATCGCGGATATTATCGGGATGGAATTCGGCGAAGCTTTCGGCGCAATCGCCACCCTGGAGCAGAAACGCCTTCCCGTCAGCGACGCGGGCGAGCTGTGCCTGCAAGCGGCGCGCTTCCCCAGCAAAAACCAAGGGCGGATAATTGCGCAGCGTGTTCTCTACCGACGCCACTTCTGCGGCATCCGGGTAGCTCGGCATCTGCTTCACCGGCTTGGTGCGCCAGCTTTCGGGGGTCCATTTCCCGCTCATCGTCCCTTTTCCTTACGTCCGTTTCCCTCTGATTTGCCAGAGTGGTCGTTCAGAATACAGGTTTCCGGGGGGAACGGAAATTCAAACTTTGCAGTCCTGCCAATGGTTTCGTCTGTAATGACCGATACCCTCGCCCGCCTTAACGATTTGTCATACTGCCGCAAGCCCTGTGAGAGATACCAGCTTTTATAGTCAATCCCATGAACACGCCGGGGAGGGGATTATGGGAAAATGGGTCGCGGTTTTGGCTTTGGCGGTGCTGGTATCGGGCTGCGTGGTGCGCGAGGGGCCGTATCGGTCGCACTATCGCTCCGGCCCGGTCTATGTAGAGCGTGGCCCCGAGTATCGCCCTCATTACCGCCCCGCACCGCCGCCCCATCCCCACCGGCACGGGCCGCCGCGCGAGCGCCATCACCGGCATTGATGTCTTACGGATTTGTCATCCGGCGGCCAGTCTGGGGATAGGTGCGGGGCATTAAAGTATATCTTACGCGTTTAGGGTGGAGGACATTATGTCGGTGCGCTTGTCTCTTTTGGCCGTTCTGGTACTGCTCTCCGGCTGCGTGACGGGAAGCACTACTTTTGCCCATGATCGTTATTATTACGATCCGCCGCGCCCGCGCTATTACTATCCGCCACCCCCGCCGCCGGTTTACTACCGCCCGGCCCCAGAGTATCGCCCCGTGATTATTTACCGCGACCGGCCTTACCACCATCGCCGCGACTGGCGGGAGCATCGCCGGGACCGTTGGGACGATCGGCGGCATGATCGGCGCGGCTAGGCCCTGCGCTGCGGCAGCGGTCGGAGCAATAGCGCACCTGCTCCCAATCCCGTTCCCATTTTTTGCGCCAGACGAAGGGGCGCTGGCAGGCTACACACATCTTACTCGGCAGGGTCAGCTTCTTATGGGCCATCGGCTTAGAAGCTGAATCCGAGGGCCTTTAGGCGGGGAATAGCATCCGCCGCGCCAATCCAATGGATTGTCTCGATCCCCAAAGCCCGCGCGGCGGCCACATTGGCGGGATTATCGTCCAAAAACACCAGCTCTTCAGGCTTGCGGTCGATGGCCGCGAAGAGATGGTGGAAAATCGCCGGATCGGGCTTCACCAGATGGACTTCGCCCGACAGAACAATGTGCCGGAACCTCTCGAACACCGGGAATTTAACCCGCGTCTGCCCGAAAAACTCCGCCGACCAGTTCGACAGCCCAAAGAGTTCATAGCCCGCCGCGTGCAGGTTTTCGACCAGGGCGATGCCATCGGCGAGGCCGCCGCCGATCATCTCATCCCAGCGCGCATAATAGGCGCGGATGAGCGCGTCATAGGCCGGGAAGCGGCGGGCGTGATCGTCGACAATCTCTTGATGCGGCTCGCCTAAATCGAAGCGCTCGTTAAAGCGCATGTCGCAAATGTCGGTTAGAAAATGCGCGCGCTCGGTGGCGTCGGGGATCAGCTTGCGGAAGAGATACTCTCGGTCCCAATCCACCAACACGCCGCCGAAATCGAAAAGGATCGTCGTGGGGCGCATCGGGCTTGGGCTCCGGAAAATTGGTGCCGGCTGCAGGATTTGAACCCGCGACCTTCGGTTTACAAAACCGCTGCACTACCACTGTGCTAAGCCGGCGCTCGGCGAGGGCCGGAAATCGAGCCCCCGAAAAACGAGCCCTTTGTAATCGCACCGTTTGCGCCGGTCAACACCCTCAAGGCTCGGCCCAGAGCCGCAGCAGATTGGCTAAGGATTTCGACATAAGATCGAACTCCCGGCTTTTGCCCTCACGGGCAAAGAGCGTCCTGCGGGCGGTGTCGAGATCGAACAGGATTTCCCGCTGCCCCGGATCGCGGATTAGGCTTTGAATCCAGGTGATGGCCACAAGGCGCGCGCCGCGCGTGACCGGCGTTACCTGATGTAGGCTGGTCGCGGGATAGAGCACGGCGGCCCCAGCGGGCAGCTTATAACTCTGCTCGCCGCCAGGATGATCGATGGAGAGTTCGCCGCCGTCATAAGTTTCGGGCTCCGACAGAAACAGCGTCAGCGCCAGATCGGTGCGCAAGGGCGGCTCGCCCATCAGCGCATCGTCCACATGGGGGCCGTAGGTCATGCCGGGCTCATAGCGGGCGAATAGTATCGGGTGCAGGCGGCGCGGGCGGGCGGCCAGCGCAAAGACCGGGTGGGCGCGTAAAGCCGCCTCGATTTCCGCCGCAAGCGGGGCTAAGGCCGGGTCTTCGGCTTGCTGATTCGCCTTCACCCCCGCCGCATTCCATCCGGCGGTAGCTTTACCGTCGATGAACCGCGCCCGGCCCAGGGCCGCAGCGATTGCCGCGAGCCGCTCGGGCGGCAGAATTTCCCCAAGACAAAGCTGCATCCTGTCAAACCTTCCAGTGCGAATAATTCGCAGTTTCCTTGCGAATGCGTCGCGTTCGTGTTTAAGCTTCCCGCCTGTTTTGAGCAAGCCTCGGCCTGTTGCAGGTCAGGCCGAAGGGAGCATAGGGATTATGCAGGGTAAGACGAAACTTTGGGTCGGCATCGGCGCGTTTCTGGTGGCGAGCACCGCAGGGGAGCGCGTGTTGACCGATCCGGCGGCGGTTCTCCTATCGCCGCTTCCGGCGGCGCTTGCGGCTGGGGCTGCGGGCGGTGAAGGGGGCGAGGGCGGTGGTGAAGGCGGCGGGCGTCCCGCCACCTATAAGCTCGGCTCCACCGATGCGAGTGCTTTCAACTTCGATGCCTCGGCGCAAGTGAGCGGCTATATCGCCCATGTTTTCAATAGCTATACCAACGCCCATCAGGCAGCGCAGCGGTTGCAGGCGGCGATTGATCGGTTTCTGAAATCCCCAACGGCCACGACCCTCGCCGATGCCCGCAACGCCTGGGTTTCGGCCCGCGTGCCCTATTTGAAGACCGAGACTTTCCGCTTTTACGATGGCCCCATCGACCTGAAATCCCCCCAGGGCGACGAGGAAGGGCCGGAAGGCCATATCAACGCCTGGCCGCTGAACGAGGCCTTTATCGACGGCGTGAAGGGCAACCCGAAAGCGGGCCTCGTCAACGACCGGAAAGTGCCCGTCACCCGCGCCGCGATTCTGGAGCGCGATCAGGTGTCGGACGAAGCCGATGTGACGACCGGCTGGCACGCGATTGAATTTCTGCTCTGGGGCCAGGATCTCTCGACCACCGGGCCAGGGGATCGGAAAGCCTCGGATTACGCCCCCGGCAAGGGCAATAACGACCGCCGCCGGGCCTATCTGAAGATTGTCACCGATATGCTGGTCGATGATCTCGGTGGGCTCGCCAAAGCTTGGGATCCGGCGGGCAAGGACAATTACGCGTCCTTCTTCAAAGCGCTGGACGAACGCGAGGCTTTGGGCCGCATGTTCGCCGGCATGGCCTCGCTCGCTGGCTACGAGCTTATGTCCGAACGCCTCGCGGTGGCACTCGATTCGGGCGATCAGGAGGACGAGCACTCCTGCTTCTCCGATACGACGTGGCAGGATTTTCTGTTCGATATTCGCGGCATCCGCGAAGTCTATAGCGGCGGCGCGGCGACCCCGGCGGGCGCGAGCTTGCAAGCCTTGCTCGCCCAACGCGCGCCGGAGATTAACAATCAGGTGCTGGCCGCGTTTGCCGCTGTCGAAGCTGCGGTGGAAGCGTTGCCGCGCCCGTTTGACCGGGAAGTTCTGGCCGCGCCGAAGGATAGCGCCGGGCGCAAGGCCGCCGAAAAGCTGGTGGCGGATCTCACGGCGCTGGCGGCAAAACTGCAAGATGCCGGGGCGGCTATCGGCGTGCTCGTGATCGTTCCGACGGTCGCGAAAGCCGAGTAATCTCTATGTCTCAAAACCGCTGGGGACCCTTCGGCCCGGCCTTTCTGCTGGCGGGGGCGCTGACTATCGCGCTCCCGCTTCACGCCGAAGACCCGCTGCTCGGCCCCGACCTTGCGGGCACCACGGGCCGCCCGAGCCTCACCCAAATGGCCTTCACGCTGCCGATGGCGGGCCTGTCGGCGGAGCGCCAGCGGGTTTTCTTTTTCGGCAATCGGCTGTTCAATACCAATTGGGTGGCCGCCCCCTCCTCGACACTGACCTTCGATGGCTTGGGGCCGACCTTCAACCGCGTCTCCTGCTCGGCCTGCCATTTGCGCGATGGGCGCGGGCAGGTGCCGGATAGCCCCGATGAGCCGCTGCAATCGGCGCTGGTGCGGATTTCGGTTTGGGACGCCGCACGTAAAACCGCTGTCCCGCACCCGGCCTATGGCGATCAGCTCAACGATCGGGCGATTTCCGGCGTTGCGGCGGAAGCGCGCGTGCGGGTGGCGTGGCAGGCGGTGCCGGGGGCCTATGGCGACGGCACGGCGTACACGCTGCGCAAGCCGGACATCAAAGTCGATCAACCCGCCTATGGGCCGCTAGGGAAAGACCTGCTCACTTCCTTGCGTGTTGCCCCCGCCGTCATCGGCCTGGGGTTGCTGGAAGCGGTGCCGGAGGCCGATATTCTGGCGCTCGCCGAAAGCCAGAAACAGGCGGGCATCGTCTCCGGGCGGCCCAATCGGTTGGAGGGGAACCGCCTGGGGCGCTTCGGCTGGAAAGCCAATCAGCCCAATCTGCGCACCCAAAAACGCCGGGGCGGCGAACGGCGATATTGGACTTACTACGTCCCTTTTCCCAAAGCAGAACTGCCCGCCCGCGCAAAAAGCCTGCCTCGCCGCGCCAAACGGCGGCACGCCGGAGGTGAGCGACGAATTTCTCGATAAGCTGACGGTCTACACGCAAACCCTGGCCGTGCCGCGCCGCCGGGAGTGGGACACGCCGGAATTGAAGCAGGGCGAGGCGCTGTTTACCCAGTTCGGCTGTTCGGCCTGCCATGTGAAAAGCCTGAAAACCGGCGACCACCCGCTGCCGGAACTGCGCAACCAAACCATTCATCCGCTCACCGATCTGCTTTTACACGATATGGGGCCGGGCCTCGCCGATGGCCGCCCCGATCATCAGGCCGGGCCGAGTGAATGGCGCACCCCGCCGCTCTGGGGCCTGGGGATGATCCCGATGGCTAATCAGCACGAGCATCTGCTGCACGATGGCCGGGCGCGCGGTCCCGCCGAGGCTATCCTCTGGCACGGCGGTGAGGCGGAAGGCGCAAAAGAGGCGTTTTCGGAATGCTCCGGCAGCGGACCGGGCGGCGCTGGTGGCGTTTCTGCGGTCGCTGTAGGGGAAAGCTGCGATCCGGGGGCCGAGGGAGCGCCGCGTCGCTAGTTCTCAGCAAAATGGGATTGCCAAGGGGCAAGCCCCTTGGCTGGGGTTGTTAGGGGCAAAGCCCCTAACCTTCAATCGTCTAAAGCAGCGCCTCATCATACTGAAGCAAGCTCTTCGAGCCCGCGCGGATGCTTTCCAGCAAGCCAGTCGCGCGCACCAACTCATGTTCCGCGAAAATGCGCGCTCCGATGATTTTGGCTTCGAGGAATGCTGCGTGGCCGCCGCCCTGGGCGAGGTCGGCTTGGGCGACGAGGGCCGAGCGGGCGAGCATCCAGCCGCCTGCGACGATCCCGGCGAGGTCGAGATAGGCGCTGGAGGCTGCAAACGGCAGGCGCATGTCTTCTTTGGCGGCGAGCAGCAGCCAGTCGGTCGCTTCGCGTAAGGCGGATTGGCCGATGCTGAGGTTTTGCGCCACGACGGCGAGATCATCGCCCGGCTGCTCGGCAAGCTGGCCCAGGGTGGCGCTTATGTCGGCGATCAGGGCAGTCATGGCGGCCCCGCCGTCGCGTAGCAGCTTGCGACCGACGAGATCGGCGGCTTGGATGCCGTTAGTGCCTTCGTAGATCGGGGCGATGCGGGCGTCACGCAAATGCTGGGCCGCGCCGGTTTCCTCGATAAAGCCCATGCCGCCGTGGATCTGCACGCCGGTTGAGGCGACGGAAACGCCGAGGTCGGTGGACCAGGATTTGACGATGGGAATCAGCAGATCCCCGCGCGCCTGAGCCCCCGCGATGCCCTTATGGGCGCGGTCGAGCACGGCGGCGGCTTCGAGCGCCAGGGCACGGGCGGCTTCGATTTTCACTTTCGAAAGCACGAGCATGCGCCGCACGTCCGGGTGGGCGATGATCGTCTGGCTCGGGCTGCCCGGCAGCGGCTTGCCCTGCGTGCGCGAGCGCGCGTAGGCGACCGCGTGCTGATAGGCGCGTTCGGCAATGCCGATGCCCTGCACGCCGACATTGAGGCGCGCATTGTTCATCATCACGAACATATATTCGAGGCCGCGATTGGCCTCGCCGATCAGTTCACCGACCGCGCCCTCGCCATCGCCATAGGCCATGACGGCGGTGGGGGAGGCGTGGATGCCGAGCTTATGCTCCAGGCTCACGCAGCGCAGATCGTTCTTGTCGCCCAAGGAGCCATCATCGCCGACCATCACCTTCGGCACGACGAACAGGCTGATGCCCTTCACGCCCGGCGGCGCATCGGGCAGGCGGGCGAGGACCAGATGGATAATATTATCCGTGTAATCATGGTCGCCGTAGGTGATGAAAATCTTCTGGCCGGAAATCCGGTAGGTGCCATCCCCGACCGGCACGGCCTTCGTGCGAACCGCTGCCAGATCCGAGCCCGCTTGCGGTTCGGTCAGGTTCATCGTGCCGGTCCAGGTGCCTTCGATCATCTTGGCGAGGTATTTTTGCTTTTGCGCGTCCGAGCCGTGGCGCTCCAGGCACTCAATCGCGCCGAGGTTCAGCAGCGGGCAGAGGGCAAAGGCCATGCTGGCGCTGTTCCACAGCTCCGACAGCGCCGCCGACAGCGCAATCGGCAAGCCTTGGCCGCCGAATTCGGGATCGCCGCCGACCGAGTTCCAGCCGCCCTCGACAAACGCATGATAGGCGTCGCGGAAGCCGGGGGCCGTCCGCACAACACCATTTTCAAGCACCGCGCCGTGCTGGTCGCCGCCCCAATTGAGCGGGGCGATCACCGAGCCTGCGAATTTACCCGCTTCTTCCAGAATGGCGTCGACATCGGTCGAATCGATGCCCTCCGGGAGAACATCGGCCACCCCGACAACCCGGTGCAGCGTGAAGCGAATATCGTCGAGCGGTGCCTGATACGTCATGACGCGATTACCTTCCCTGGATTCATGATTGCATACGGGTCTAAGGCCCGTTTGATTTGGCGCATCGCCTCAAGAGCGGCGGGCGATTTATACTGTTCGAGTTCATGCACCTTCAGCTTGCCGATACCGTGTTCGGCGCTGAACGATCCGCCCAACTCCTGAACGATATCATGCACAACCCGGTTCGCCGCCTCCCACTGCTGCAAATAGGCCTCCCGGTCGGCCCCGACCGGCTGGGAGAGATTATAGTGTAAGTTTCCGTCTCCG
>NZ_LAJY01000780.1 GCF_000963705.1 Elstera litoralis
TCGAAAAAGACCAGATCATCGGCATTTCCGCCAACAAGTCGATCGTGCTCGATACGGGCGTGAAAGGCTCGTTGATGTATCTCGGTCTTAATCAGAAAAACCCGATTCTGGCGAAGCCGGAAGTGCGGCAGGCGTTGAAGCTGCTCGTCGATTATAAATCGGTCGAAGAGAATATTCTGAAGGGCACGCGCACGACGCATCAAGCCTTCCTGCCGAAGGGCTTCCTGGGCGCGTACAACGAAAACCCCTATAGCTTCGATCTGGCGAAAGCCAAGGAACTGCTGGCGAAAGCCGGGCACCCCGACGGTTTCAGCATCACGATGGACGTGCGCAATGTCTCGCCCTATGCCGATGTGGCACAGGCCGTGCAGGCCTCCTGGGCCAAGGCGGGCGTGAAGTTGGAATTGATTCCCGGCGACGGCAAGCAGACGCTGACCAAATATCGTGCCCGCAGCCATGATATCTACATCGGCGATTGGGGTCCCGATTACCAAGATCCGCACACCAATGCGGAAACTTTCGCCATCAACCTCGATAATTCCGACGGCACCAAGGCAAAAACGCTTGCGTGGCGCAATACGTGGGATATCCCGGAGATGTCGAAAAAGACCCTGTCGGCGGTGGAAGAGCGCGATGCGGCGAAACGCGCGGCGATTTATCTGGATATCCAGAAGGAGCATCTAGCCGTCTCGCCCTTCGTGGTGATGTTCCAGCAAATCGAAGTGGCCGCCCATCCGGCCAATGTGAAGGGCTTCATCATTGGCCCGTCCTTCGACGTGAACCTGTACTCCCAGATCACGAAGTAGGCTGTTTACGC
>NZ_LAJY01000781.1 GCF_000963705.1 Elstera litoralis
AGTCGAGCCGTCGTTAATCGGCGGTCTCATCGTCAAGATCGGCTCTAAGCTGATCGATCATTCGCTGAAGACTAAATTGATGCGCTTGCAGCTCGCCATGAAGGGAGTTGGTTGATGGATATCCGTGCAGCCGAAGTTTCGGCCATTCTGAAAGAACAAATCGCCAATTTCGGGACGAGCGCCGAAGTCGCGGAAGTGGGTAAGGTGCTGTCCATCGGGGACGGTATCGCCCGCGTCTACGGCCTCGACAATGTTCAGGCAGGCGAGCTGGTTGAGTTCCCGAACGGGTCGCGCGGTATGGCGCTGAACCTCGAAACCGACAATGTCGGCGTCGTGCTCTTCGGGGAAGACCGGGGCATTCAGGAAGGCGATACCGTCAAGCGCACCGGCACGATTGTCGACGTTCCCGTCGGCAAGGGTCTGCTCGGCCGCGTGGTCGATGGTCTCGGCAATCCGATCGACGGCAAAGGCCCGCTCACCGATGTGAAGCGCAGCCGCGTTGAAGTGAAGGCACCGGGCATCATTCCGCGTAAGTCGGTGCATGAGCCGATGCAAACGGGTCTGAAGGCCATCGACAGCTTGGTTCCGATTGGGCGCGGTCAACGCGAACTCATCATCGGCGACCGTCAGACCGGTAAGACCGCCGTCGCCATCGATACGATCCTCAATCAAAAGACGATCAACGAAGGCAGCGACGAGTCGAAGAAGCTCTACTGCATCTATGTCGCGATCGGGCAAAAGCGCTCGACCGTGGCGCAGATCGTGAAGACGCTGCAAGATTACGGCGCGATGGATTACACCATTGTTGTGGCCGCAACCGCCTCGGAAGCCGCGCCGCTGCAATTCATCGCCCCCTATGTCGGTTGCGCGATGGGTGAATTCTTCCGCGAT
>NZ_LAJY01000782.1 GCF_000963705.1 Elstera litoralis
GTTATCGTAATTCATAAGGTTATAGCGAATCTTATTTATAACCACAATTTTCTGTTTCATAGCGCCCTCAAGGTCACGGGATCGAAACTGAGCAGATAATTTGCATCTTGATAGACAACGGAGAAGCTGTTGTCGGAGAAGCAGACCGAACCAGAGCGTTCGTGGCCACAGGTCGTACGTTCGATGAAATCGCCGGGTGCGACTTTCCACTCAACAATTTGCATTTCGCTGCGCAGTACAGGCGGCGTCAGTGTTCCGACTACACCGGCCGAACGCGGGAAATAGGCCCAGCCAGATCCACGGCTGAAGCGCGGTGACGGTATCGACTTGATGCCGATTTCGAGTTCAAGCAGAGTGATGGGAAGATCGATACCAAAAGCCGTATTATAGGAACGTATGATTTCCGCTCCAGGCGGGCGGGCGGCAATCTCCAGGAAAATCAATTCCCCTCTTTCGCTCAAAAATAATTCGTGATGTGTCGCGCAACTGAGAGACGGCAGGGCTTCTAACACTTTCTCGTTGAAAGCCTTGATCTGGTGCCATTCGTCGGATTCTGGCTCGACAACGATGGTGCATCTGGTTTGCCCATTTACATATGCTAGGGGGGAGCCGACATGTTTTCCGACACCAACAAACACGGGCTCTCCTTCATGGAAGAAGGTATCGCAATGAAAGATATTGCCCTGGATGAACTCTTC
>NZ_LAJY01000783.1 GCF_000963705.1 Elstera litoralis
TTCGAGATCGGACGGGGATTTATCGGCGGACACGATCACCTGGCGGTTCTGATCGACCAGCGCGTTGAACGTGTGGAAAAACTCTTCCTGGGTCGAATCCTTGCCGCTGATGAACTGGACATCGTCGATCATCAGCACGTCCACCGAGCGGAACTGGTCCTTGAAGGCGACCGTATCCTTGAAGCGCAGCGCCCGGATGAACTGGTACATGAATTTTTCGGCGGACAGATAAATCACCCGGCGCGAGGGGTCGCGCTGGCGAATATGCCAGGCAATCGCGTTCATCAGATGGGTCTTGCCGAGGCCGACGCCGCCGTAGAGGAACAGCGGATTGAACGATACGGTGGCGCTTTCGGCCACCCGGCGCGCGGCGGCGAAGGCCAATTCGTTCGGCTTGCCGACCACGAAGGTTTCGAAGGTCAGGCGCGGGTCGAGCGGAACCGATACTTGATCGGGCGAGAGCGGGTCAATATCGCTCGCCTCCGGGCGCGCGGCGGCCCGCTGGAAGGCGGGGGCCGGAAAATCGGCCCGACCCATCGGGGCCGCGCTTGGCCCATTGGGAGCCGTCAGGATCGGAATCGACAGGGCCGCACCGGGCGCGAGCGGCTTCAGCTTGGGCGCAACGACGAGATCGATTGTGCGCAGGCCGGGCATTTCTTCGGTCAGCAGGCGGCGCACGCGATCGACATAATGGGTCGCGACCAATCGCGCATGAAGCGCGTCGGCAGCGACAGGCGCACCGCCCCATCGGTGACATCCTGCAAGGCCAGCGGCGCAAGCAGCTTTTGAACGCTGCCTCCCCAACCTCCGACACCAGCCGCGTGCGCACGCGCTGCCAGCTATCGAGCATCGCCACCGGAAGCCCACCGACCGCATCGGAGCCTAAAGAAGCAGGGGAAAATCCGGCGGATGGGGGCATGGGGGGTTCGATGCGCCTGAAAAATGAAGGGGTTGTTACAAAATAATGTTTAACGTCATCTTATGGCGATGACGTCACCCAACTTCAAACAATAATAACCAACAAAATGTTACTTTTGCATTCATGGTTAATGGTTTCGCTTTCGGGCGATAGAAGCAGGATACTCGGCACCCTGACATATTGTTCCAAAAAACGTCTCTAAGCTACGGCAGATCAAGTTTACACCTGAAACCACCCATCGGATCGTTCGGAATACTGTAGGCGTGACTCGGGTGGTTTGGCAAGGTGATCTTAGCGCGAACAAAGCCGGGAACCGCCGCTGTCGCGAATCAATCACAGTCCCCCGCCGGAGAAAATTACCGAGCCCCTGATACGTCAGCCAGGAGCCAGAATAAAATTCTGACAAGCCAACAAACAAAATGCCTGACGCGA
>NZ_LAJY01000784.1 GCF_000963705.1 Elstera litoralis
ACCAAGACCCGGCCTATTTCGATTGGGCGCGGCCCGTGCTCGATAATCCCGTGCTCATTCATTTTATGGAGTTGGCGCAAGATTTAGGCGTTGTCCTGCCGATCAGCTTCTTCGAAGAGGCCGGAAAAGCCTATTTCAACTCGCTGCTGATGATCGACGGCGACGGCAGCCCGCAGGGGCTCTACCGCAAATCCCATATTCCCGATGGGCCGGGCTATCAGGAGAAATTCTACTTCTCCCCCGGCGATACCGGCTTTCAAGTTTGGGAAACCGACGCCGCCGCCGTCGGCGTCGGCATCTGCTGGGACCAATGGTTCCCGGAAGCCGCGCGGGTGATGGCGCTAAAGGGCGCGGAAATTCTGCTCTACCCCACCGCCATCGGCTCCGAGCCGCCCCCCGCCCCGCCGCACGATAGCGCCGGGCACTGGCGGCGGGTGATGCAGGGGCACGCAGGCGCGAATATCGTTCCCGTCGTCGCCTCCAACCGCGTTGGGCGCGAAGTGGGCGCGACCAGCGAAATCACCTTCTACGGCACCTCCTTCATCGCCGACGAAACCGGCGCGATTGTCGCCGAGATGGACCGCGAGTCGGAAGGCGTGATTACCGCCACCTTCGATCTCGACGCTATCCGCCGCCGCCGCCAAGGCTGGGGCCTGTTCCGCGACCGCCGCCCGGAACTCTACAAAGCGATCCTCGGCTACGATGGGGACGAAGAATGAACAGAGCGGCTTGCTAAAGCCCTATCCGACCCGCTAAGGTCGCGGCCCAATACAAGCCAGAGGACTACCCATGACCGATGTTGGAGGCGTCGCCGCCGATCAGCTTCGTTCCTATATCGAACGAATCGAACGGCTCGAAGAAGAAAAAGCGGGTATCGCCGCCGATATTAAGGATGTTTTCGCCGAAGCCAAAGGCAATGGTTTCGACGTTAAAACCATGCGCCAGATCATTCGTTTACGGAACT
>NZ_LAJY01000785.1 GCF_000963705.1 Elstera litoralis
CGTGATGTTGAGTACGTAACACTGCATTTGCTGACGCGTGCTCGCTGCTGCACGCTTCGAAAAACGTGAGCAGCATAAGCAGCGTAAGCAAATTAGCGTTTCGCACTCCGCCGTTTGGGTGTCGGGCGGATACGATCGCCCTGACGCCGCAGCCCATAGAGGAACAGAAAATCAGAGGGCTTAAAGTTGGCGTACCAACTCAGTAATTCCTCCATCTGCGGACGGGGCAAAGGATAGGCTGGCCCCTTCTCTTGTCCAATTTGGGCGAACGGGCGGTAGTAGGTGTTGATTTTCAAGAGGTAGCTGATTTGTCGCCTAGGATCCCGCAGACTCTGACAAACGAAGGGGCGCTTGAGGTCTGAAGAGGCGAAGCTCGCCCTCAGCGCGTCCCGATGTTTTTTCCGAGCACCCAACGACAGGAGATGGAAGTGAACCACCCAGCCGTTCAGCTTGGGCTGCCACGCTACCTCTAACCCCCCGGCAACCAAAAAACCCGAGAAGCCCGCCTTATCCAGACGCTTTCGAAACCAATCGAACAGTTTCTTTCGATCAATGGTGTGCAGGTCCCCGTGAGCGATCAGCCCGACGAGAATCGTTATAATCCGTCTGCGCTTTCGATAACGCTTGAGGAGCTTGCGCAAGGCCCTGCTTCGGCGGATACCTTGCTCGTGACAGCAGGGCTTGCAGCAGCCCAGGTTACATTTTTCCTCCC
>NZ_LAJY01000786.1 GCF_000963705.1 Elstera litoralis
GCCGCACCGTTGGCACGGGATGGGAAAGCTTCAGCAGCTTTATGAGCTTTGTTCGGAGAAAAATGATCCAGAATATCGCTCCTACCTCGCCCAAGTGCTGTTTCGGCATGGCGTTGATTTGAGTGAGCGGGGCGACGCCTACAAAGAAGCGGGGCTTGCTTCGTTTCGGCGATTGCAAAATGAGTTTCATGATCTTTCCGAGCGCCTTTGGGTCGCTATGTCGGTCATTCAGGCAGCCCGTCACATCGTAGAAATGGTGGACGAGGCCCCCACTGTTTCCCCCGCTGAGGCGCAGTCGGTCTTGGAGGCGGTGATCGACACTTTTGAAACCTGGCACGACCCCGAAGACGCTAACGGATGCGGCTTGATCCGACACCAAGTCGCGGGCTGCGTTCTCGATCTTGTCGATCTCATCGATTCCCATTTTGAGGCTGAACCCGAAACGACGCTCGCGCTTCACAAGCGTTTGATTACCGCCTACCGCGACGAGACGTCTGAAGACACGCCGTTTTTAGTCAGCACGGCTTTGCTGGAAACCGGCCTGCTTCTGGGCCGCACCGAGCCGCCCGATGCGACCGGCGCGATGGCGGCCTATACCGAGGTTATTCAGCGCCTAGCCCTCGGACGGGCACGCGCCGATCAAGCCGCTTGTGCGCTCTATCGCATTGGGAATCTAAAGTTGCGCCTCACTCCGCCCGATAGTTCCGGCGCTATTGCCTCTTACAAAAAGGTTATCGAGTCTTTCGCAGAAAGTGATGATGAAGAGACGGGTCAGTGGGTCGCGCTGTCCCGATATAATTGCGCCCAAACGCTTATTAAAAACGATACAGACAAGACAGAAATCTTTCTCTCCCTTCATCGCGCCAATATCGAAGAATTTTCCGGTTCCTCAAATCCGTTATTACAGGACATCGT
>NZ_LAJY01000787.1 GCF_000963705.1 Elstera litoralis
AGCCGCGCGAGGCTTTGGGCGAAATCCTACGTTTCATTCGCTTTTTGGCCGATGACGAGAGTATCGTCGTCGATCGTGCCGTGGCGAAATCAGAGACCGAAACCGGCTTCCGCAATCAGGCGCTCGCCAATTATATGCGCGCTTTTGGCAACCTGCATCATCCGGTCGATCTCACCCTCGGGGTCTATTTCCACCAATGTGCCCTTGCGCTCAGTTGCGCCCAACTCGCCAAGGCCGGGCTGTTTCTCGCCAATGATGGGCGGTTGCCGAAGAATGGGTCAGTCGTCTCGCGGGAGCGCGCGCGCCGGATCAATGCCCTCATGCTCACCTGCGGCCATTACGATGCCTCGGGCGATTTCGCCTATCGGGTCGGGTTGCCGGGCAAGAGCGGCGTCGGCGGCGGTATTCTCGCCATCGTGCCGGGGCAGGCGGCGATTGCCGTGTGGTCGCCGGGGCTCAATAGCAATGGCAACTCTCTGCTCGGTACCTTGGCCTTAGAGAAGCTCGCCCAGCGCGCGGGTTGGTCGGTGTTCGGCGCGTGAAATCGCGGGTTTGAGGGTTCCTTATGATGTTTTCCGAAAAAGCGCTTGCGGGGTTTTGTTGTTAGGCCTATAAAGCGCTTCCCAGCGACGCGGTGCCGGTGACTAAGTCACTGAAAACGCTGACGAAACTGGGGTTGGAGCTGAGAAGTTCCGGGGTTCTTTTGACATTGTAGGTTAATGGGGAAGGGTTTTGGAGTCGGCGGCCTGTTTGGTTGCTGGTTCTGAACCTTCTAGAGATAGAGAGTTTAGGATTAGTAAGGTTGCTGTCGGTGGGGACATCGAT
>NZ_LAJY01000788.1 GCF_000963705.1 Elstera litoralis
CAGCACGATCAAAGCCCCGGACAGCACCAGCGGCAGATGGTTGAAACCTTCAGAGATATGCAGAATCGGAATCTGATAATTGGCGACCGACAGGGCCAACAGCCCGCCGTGCCACACCATAATGCCGCCGAACAGCGCCACGAGGATGTGAATGACCACTTCCAGCATGTGACGCGGTTTTTCGGGCACCAGGATCAGCAGCGATTCCATACCGATATGCCCGGCATCGCGCACTCCGACCGAGGCCGCGAGCAGGGTTACATACAGCACGATCACCAGCGCCAGCGATTCCGCCCAGGTCGGCGTATCGTTCAGCACATAGCGCCCGAACACCTGCCAAGCGACGACGGCGACCAGAAGAAAAACGCCCGCAACCACAAAATACATGCAGTATCGGGCAAGGCGCGCATTGAAGCGCGTCAAGAGATCGAAAATCATAAGGGCTCCCATCAGACCTATAGGCGAAGCCCGACGGGAAGTGACTCCCGCCGGGCAGTTTTGGCCTAATTCGTCTGTTGAATCCGCGCGATCAGCGACTTCAGCTTGGGATCGGAGGCGAATTTGTCGTAAACCGGCTTCGCTGCATCGGAGAAGGATTTCTTATCGACATCCGAAACAATGGTAACGCCCGCCGCTTCGACAATCTTGCGCGACTTTTTCTTCCTGCTCATCCCACAGCTTG
>NZ_LAJY01000789.1 GCF_000963705.1 Elstera litoralis
GGCTGGCACCATTTCGCTCGGCCTGAAGGAAGACGGCGTGGATTGGGCGCTGGACGATAACAACCGCAAGCTTATTACCGCCGATATGGAAAAGAAGATCAAAGAAATTCGCGCCGACATCATCGGCGGGAAGATCAAAGTGATCGATTACCGCGCCAACAACAATTCCTGCCCGGTCAGCTAAGGCACAATAGGCGTGTTGGGGTAAACCTCGCGTGAAGCTGCGCCCGGATGATTCTCACATCGTCCGGGCGTCGTTTTTAGGCTGTTACCGTTTGCGCGCATCCTATTTACTATCGAGACTGCTTTAGGGGATTTCCTGCCGCCCATGTCTCATCCTGCCTCTCGCCCGCCAGCCCTTGACCTGATCGGTATTAGCAAGCGCTTCGGGGCCGTTCATGCCAATCGAGACGTGTCCTTCACCGTCGCCGCCGGATCGATCCACGGGATTGTGGGCGAGAACGGCGCGGGTAAATCGACGCTGATGAGCATCGTCTACGGTTTCTATCAGGCCGATTCGGGTCAGATTCGCGTACATGGTGCCGACCAAGTGATTCGCACCAGCCAGGACGCCATTCGCCTCGGCATCGGCATGGTCCACCAGCATTTCATGCTGGTGGATACCCTCACCGTTCTGGAAAATGTAATTCTCGGTATCGAACAGGGGTTTCGTCTTGCCCCGTCGCTGGCTATCGCCCGCACGGAATTGCTGCGCCTGAACAAGGATTACGCGCTGGATGTCGATCCCGATGCGCGCGTCGGTGATTTGCCGGTTGGCTTGCAGCAGCGGGTTGAGATTCTGAAAGCCCTATATCGCGGTGCGGAAATCCTCATCCTCGACGAGCCGACGGGCGTGCTGACGCCCCAAGAAGCCGATCATCTATTTC
>NZ_LAJY01000079.1 GCF_000963705.1 Elstera litoralis
CTGTACCCTGTCGCTGTCGTTCAATAACGATGGGCCGCTCGGCACCTTCTTCCGCTATATCTGCGATAATGGCACCTATATCGCCCGCTACGATGATTTGGTAAACGGTAAGGAAGAGAAGATCGATGTGTCGAAAGTCGATGTCTCGATGAACGGCATCGAATTGCAGGACCGCGAGTTCATTGCCGCCATCCGCGAAGGCCGCGAGCCGAACGCCAGCGTTGCCAAAGTGCTACCCTGCTACGACATTCTCAATAAGCTGGAGCAGAGCCTCGCCGCCTCGGCCTAAGCATTCGAGCGGCACATCTGCGATCTCCCCAAACGCTGCGTGCAAAATTGCGCAGGGCGTTTGTTTTAGTGTCGGCACGCGTCCCTCCTCCCCCTCTTGGACCCTGCCTTCCACGACAAGTATTCTGCTGCTGTGCTGTTCAAACCTCTTCATGACCGTCGCCTGGTATGGGCATCTCAAGCATCCCGAGGCACCGCTGTGAAGGTAGTGCTGATTAGCTGGGCCATTGCTTTTGTTGAATATTGTTTTGCAGTTCCGGCCAACCGCCTTGGGTACGCCTCCGGCTTCACAGCCGGGCAGTTGAAGGTAATCCAGGAGGTCATTACCCTCGTCACCTTCGCCGGTTTTGCCGTGCTGTATTTGGGCGAGACGCTGAAATGGAACCATCTCGCCGCCTTCGTTTGCCTCATTGCGGCGGTGGGCTTCATGTTCGCCGACCGGCTTTGGGCGTAAGCCGACGCCAGCATCGCCAAAAAAAAAGAAGCGCAGGCGGTCACCTGCGCTTCAAACCCTTCAGAGCCAAGAAAACTAAGCTCTAGAGCATCGCCCCAGCCCGCAGGCGATGGATGATGCCGGAAAAATCGACCCCGCCCTGCGCCGCGTCCACCATCGCGGCGTAAAGCTGGGTGGCCGCCGCCCCTAAGGGGGTTGTGGCCCCGGCGCTTGCGGCGGCTTCCTGGGATAGGGTGAGGTCTTTCAGCATTAGGGCGGCGGCAAAGCCGGGCTGATAGTCGCGATTGGCCGGGCTGGTCGGCACCGGGCCGGGCACCGGGCAATAGGTGGTCAGCGACCAGCATTGTCCGGAGGAGGTGGAGGAGACGTCGAACAGCGCTTGGTGCGACAGGCCGAGTTTTTCGGCCAACACGAAGGCTTCGCTGACGGCGATCATCGAAATTCCGAGGATCATATTATTGCAGATCTTCGCGGCCTGCCCGGCCCCGGCCTCGCCGCAAAGAACGATCTTCTTGCCCATCGCCGCCAGAATGGGTTCGGCCCGCGCGAAAGCGTCCGTACCGCCGCCGACCATGAAAGTCAGCGTGCCCGCGACCGCCCCACCGACGCCGCCGGACACGGGCGCATCCAGCGCATCCGCCCCTTTGGCAGCGGCAAGCGCATGGGCCTTGCGGGCCGACTCGACATCAATCGTTGAACTGTCGATCAGCAGCGTGCCCGGCTCTACCGCCGGAACAATCGCCTCATAGACGCTGAGCACATGCTTGCCGCTGGGCAGCATGGTAATAACGATTTCCGCCCCGGTCGCCGCTTCCGCCGGGGACGCCGCAAGGACAACCCCCGCCGCTTCCGCCGCCGTCAGCGTCGCCGGAACCAGATCGAAGCCCGTCACCCGATGTCCGGCCTTCACCAGATTGGCCGCCATCGGCCCGCCCATATTGCCAAGGCCGATAAACCCGATACTCGCCATGATGTTCCTCCCGCTATTTCTTGGAATTAACCCATTGTCGGAATAACGAAGCTAGCCCCATCTTTGATACCCGTTGGCCAGCGGGAGGTAACGGTTTTCGTCTTGGTATAGAAGCGGACGGCGTCCGGCCCGTGCTGATTGAGATCGCCGAAGCCGGAGCGCTTCCAGCCGCCGAAGGTATAATAGGCCAGCGGCACGGGAATCGGCACATTCACCCCGACCATGCCGACATCGACCCGCGCCGCAAAATCGCGCGCCGCGCCGCCGTCGCGGGTGAAAATAGCGACGCCATTGCCATATTCATGATCGTTCGGCAGCGATAGCGCGTCCTCGTAATTATCGGCGCGCACGACCGAGAGAACCGGGCCGAAGATTTCCTCTTTATAAATCCGCATCTCGGGCGTGACATTGTCGAACAGACAGCCGCCCATGTAATAGCCGTTTTCATAGCCCTGCATCTTAAACCCGCGCCCATCGACGCGCAGATCCGCCCCCTCGGTAACGCCGAGATCGACGTAGGATTTCACCTTCTCCAAATGCTCGCGCGTCACCAGCGGGCCGAAATCGGCGGCAGGATCGGTCGAGGGGCCAATTTTCAGCGCTTCGACGCGGGGAATCAGCCGCGCCATCAGTGCATCCGCCGTGGTCCTACCGACCGGCACCACGACCGAAATCGCCATGCAGCGTTCGCCCGCCGCGCCAAACCCGGCCCCAATCAGCGCATCGGTGGCTTGGTCCAAATCGGCATCGGGCATCACCAGCGCGTGATTCTTGGCCCCGCCGAAGCATTGCACCCGTTTGCCCGCCGCCGTGCCGCGCGTGTAGATATATTCGGCAATCGGCGTGGAGCCGACGAAGCCGATGGCCTTCACGTCGCGGTGATCGAGAATCGCATCAACCGCGACCTTATCGCCGTGAACGACATTCAGAATGCCCTCCGGCAGCCCCGCTTCCAGCATCAGTTCGGCCAAGCGCAGCGGCACCGAGGGGGTGCGTTCGGACGGCTTTAAGATAAAGGCATTCCCGCAGGCAATCGCCGGGCCGAATTTCCACATCGGAATCATGGCCGGAAAGTTGAACGGGGTGATGCCCGCTACCACGCCGAGCGGCTGGCGCATCGAATAAATATCGATGCCCGGCCCGGCGCTGTCGGTGTACTCGCCCTTCTGCAAATGCGGAATGCCGCAGGAAAACTCGATGACTTCAAGGCCGCGCTGAATATCGCCCTTGGCATCGATAATCGTCTTACCGTGCTCCAGCGCCAGCAGCCGCGCCAAGTCATCGTAATCGCGCTGCACGAGATCGAGAAACCGCATCATCACGCGGGCGCGTTTTTGCGGATTCTGAACGGCCCAAGAGCGTTGGGCGATCTTGGCATTCTCGACGGCGGCGGCCACTTCTTCCACACTGGCCAGCGGCACTTTGCTGCGCAAGGTGCCCGTCATCGGCTCAAAGGCGTCGGCAAAGCGGCCGGACGTGCCGGAGAGCTTTTTCCCGCCGATAAGATGGTATAATTCTGTCGTCATGGTCCGTTTCCCCCAAATTTTATTGCGCCTATGTCACGCCCTCGCCCCCGGCAAGGCGACGGGTAAATTCGCGCATCCTTTGTGCGCGAATGCGCCGGGGAGGGGCCGATGAGCGGCTTCAATTGGAACGACCTGCGCTATTTCCTCGATGTCGCGCGCACGGGAAAACTGACAGCCTCCGCCAAACGGCTGCGCGCCGACCATACGACCGTCAGCCGCCGCATCGCCGCCCTCGAAGAGGCGCTGAACGTCACGTTGTTCGACCGCCGCCCGGATGGCTTCAGCCTCACGGCAGAAGGCGAACGGCTGCGCGCGGTCGCCGAGGATATGGAGCGCGCGGCGATTGCCGCGCAGGGGCTGGTGGGCGATGCCGACCGTTCGATGAGCGGCACCGTGCGCATCGGTGCCCCGGACGGGTTCGGCAGTCAATTCCTCGCCGCCCATATCGGCCGCCTCTGCGACCGCTACCCGGAGCTTGAAGTGCAGTTGGTGGCAACACCACGCGTCTTTAGCCTCTCCAAGCGCGAGGCCGACATCGCCATCAGCCTGTCCCGCCCCACGGAAGGGCGGCTGGTAGTGCGCAAACTGACCGACTATTCCCTAAGACTCTATGCCTCCGCCGACTATCTCGCGGCCCGCGCGCCGATTACAACCCGCGCTGATCTGGTGGGCCACCGCTTCATTGGCTATATCGATGATCTGATTTACACGCCGGAGCTCGACTATCTCGCCGCCGTCGGCAGCATCGCCCCGCACTTGAAAAGCAGCAACCTGATCGCGCAACTGAAGGCCACCCTGGCCGGGGCGGGGCTCTGCATTCTGCCGCGCTTCATTGCCGACCGCGAGCCGCAGTTACAGCCCGTGCTGGGGCAGGAGGTGAGCATCACCCGCAGCTTCTGGCTGATTATTCACGAAGACCTGCGCGCCCTCGCCCGCGTCGCCGCCACTGCCGATTTCATTGCCGAAACGGTTTTGCGGCGGCACAGCGAGTTTTTGCCCGCCTGAGCGAAGCGAGTTTTGCCGGGCTAAGCCACAAGCGCCCTCAATGGTGGCGGACGTAAGGGCTGCCGTCGAGCGTCGCGACCGCCATCCGATAGCCGAAAATCGCCTCCAACTGGTCGGGGGTCAAAATCGCCGCTGGGGGGCCGTCGGCGATAAGGCGGCCCGCTTTCATCGCAATGATCCTATCGGCATAGGCCGCCGCATAATTAATATCGTGAACGACGATGAGAATGGTGCGCCCGTGGCTATCGGCAATCCGGCGCAGCAACTGCATCATCTGCCGCCCATAGAACATGTCGAGATTGTTCAGCGGCTCGTCGAGCAGCAGATAGTCGGTGCCTTGGCAAAACACCATCGCCACAAAAGCCCGCTGGCGCTGCCCGCCGGAGAGGGTTTCGAGCTGCCGGTCGGCGAGGCCGGTAAGATCGAACTGGGCCAGCGCCTCGGCAATCGCTGCCTGGTCCGCCGCCGTCAAACGCCCCCGGTTATGGGGAAAACGCCCGAAGCCGACGAGGTCGCGCACCGTAAGGCGGCTCACCAGCCCGGTTTCTTGGCGCAGGATCGCCAGAACGCGCGCCAAAACCGGGCCGGGGGTGGTTGCCACCGGCAAACCATCGACCGTGATCGTGCCGCTGTGCAGCGGCTGGAGCCGGGCGATAAGCGATAAGAGGCTCGATTTTCCCGCGCCGTTCGGCCCGACCAACGCCGTCACGCCGCCTTTTGGTATCGTCAGCGAAATATCGCTGAGGATCGGGGCACCCCCCAGCGTGAGAGAAACGCGGTCGAGGACGATCATCGTTTGGCTCCGGTCAGCAAGAGAGCAAGGAACACGAGCCCGCCCAAAAATTCGACGATCACCCCCAGGGTCGCCGCATTGCCGAACCCGTGCTGAAGCACCGCCTGCCCGCCCACCAGGGTTGCAATCGCCACCGCCCCGGCAGCAGGGAGCAAGCGCGCGTGCCGCTGCGTGCCGATGCAGCGTTCGGCGAGCGCCACCACCAGCAGCCCGAGAAAGGTGATCGGGCCGACGAGGGCGGTGGAAACGGCCACCAGCAGCACAATGGCCGTTAGTAGCAGGATCAGACTACGCGACCAATTCACGCCCAGGCCAACCGCCGTGGCACGCCCCAGGGCCATCACATCCAGAACATGCCGCTGCCGCCAGACCAGCAGAATAATCGCCCCCGTTATCCCCGCCCCTATCGCCGTCAAATCGCCGCGCACCTGCCCAAAATTGGCGTAGGTCGCGCCTTGTAAAACCATAAAATCATTGGGATCGATCAGCCGCGCCAGCAGCGCGCTCAGGCTGCGAAATAAAATCCCCAGCATCGCGCCTGTCAGCAGCAGCCAATAGAGCGACTGCCGGTCGCGTAAGAGCGGCAGAAAAATCAGCAGCGCCGCGCCAGTCATCACGGTCAGCGCGGCGGCGAACTTCACGTGCGCATCCAGCCCGGCAAAGCCGATGCCGCCGAGCAGAAACACCAGCAGCGTCAGCCCCAGCGTATAGAGCGCATCGATACCCAGAATGGCAGGCGAGAGAATCCGGTTTCCCGTCACGGTTTGCAGCAGCACGGTCGAAACCGCCACCGCCACCGCCACTTGCACCAGCGCCAGCAGCCGCCAGGCGCGCAACTCCAGCACAAAGGCGAGATTGCCGCGCAGCCCCCAGCCGAGGAACGCCGCCATCGCCAGAAGCGCGAGGCCAATCAGCGCCCACAGCCGCTTATCCGCCATGACGGCGCTTCCCGAGCAGAAGGAGCAGAAAGGCGAGCGATCCGAGCACACCCAGAATTGTTCCGACCGGAATTTCGTAAGGCTGCCGCAGGACCCGCCCCAACAGATCGGCGGCGAGGCAAAGCGCACCGCCGCCGAGGGCCACCCACGGCAACGAATGGCGCAGATTATCGCCGCAGAAGCGCGAAACGAGGTTCGGCACGATCAAGCCGATAAAGGGGATCATCCCAACCACGCTCACACTGAGCGCCGATAGCACCGCCACCAGCACCACCCCCAAGCGAACGAGGCTTTCGTAATTCAGGCCGAGCCCCAGGCTCATCTCCTTACCCAGGGCAGCAATCGTCAGCGCGTCGGCGAACCACCACGCGAGGGCGACCAGCAGCGCCGCCCCCCAAAGCAGCTCGTAGCGCCCGCGCAAAATGCCGGAGAAATCGCCATTCACCCAGGTTTCGACATATTGGAGCAAATCCATCTGCCAAGCGATGAAGGTGACGCCCGCCCCAATCACGCCGCCGTAAATCAGCCCGAACAGCGGCAGCAAGAACGGCTCGGTCGGCGGCAGGCGGCGCACGGCGGCGAGAAACCCGCCGGTTCCGAGCAAGGCAACCGCGCTCGCCACGGCCATCTTCAGGGCAATCGGGGCCTGGGGCCACAGCAGCGTGACCAGCAGAATGCCCAGCATGGCGCTTTGCTCGGTCCCCGCCAGCGTCGGATCGACGAAGCGATTGCGCGCCAGCGTCTGCATCACCAGACCGGCAATGGCCAACCCCGCGCCAACCAGCAGCGCCGCCAGCGTGCGCGGCAGGCGGCTGATCCACAGCATCTCCCCCGTCGCAAGATCGGCGGCCCCGACGAAGAGGCTCACCCCCGCCAATCCGCCCAACAGCAGCAAGCCCCCAGCGGCGGCGAGGGGGCCGGAGCGTATGGGTCGTGCGCTCATGGTGCCGCCGCGAACCCCGCTTTCAAGCTGGCCAAAACGCGCAACGTGGCGGAAATCCCCCCGGCGGCGATGTAGAAATCGGCGGGCGGTAGATAGAGGATCTGGCCCCGCTGCCCGGCCTTGGTTTGCGCCACCAGATCATTGGCCAGCGTCGCCTGCGCGCCGCCGCCCGCCTCGCCAATCGCCGCCGAACGGTCGAGCACGATGAGCCAATCGGGGTCGGCTTTGCGGACGAATTCGAAGGAAACGATTTCGCCGTGAACCGCCGTCGCCGAGGTTTCGGCGGCGGCGGGCACCCCCAGTTCCGAATGCAGCCAACCGAAGCGCGAGCCCGGCCCATAGGCGGAAATCTTCGGCCCATTCGCCATCAGAATCAGCGCGCGGCCCTTGCCTTGGGCGGCGGCGCGCGTCGCGGCAATCGCTTGGTCAAGCTCCCGCGCGAGGGCCGTCGCCGCTGCCTCTTTACCGAACAGCGCCCCATAGGTGGTGAGACGCAGCTTGGCTTCCGCCAACAGATCGCTGCCGCTAAAGCTCATATCGATGGCGGGGGCGACGCGGCGGACGGAGGCCAGATGCGGCGACGAACGCCCGCCGAGAATGATAAGATCGGGACCGAGTGCGCTCAAAGCCTCCAAATCGGGCTCGAACAGCGTACCGACTTTGGCCGCCCCCTTCTGAAGCGGGGCTAATTCCGCAAGATAGAGATTACTGGGCAACCCCTGCTGTTTCACGCCGAGCGCCGCCAGCGTATCGACCGCCGCGAGATCAAAGACGGCAATCGTGCGGGGCGGCACGGCAATAGAAACCGGGCCGAGCGCGGTTTGAATCTCCAACGCGCGCGCCGGGCCGACCGGCCCCAGCAGCAGCAAGCTCACGATGAAAGCGCCAACGGCCCGCATTTTCCAGTTCCTCCGTCTCAAATCAATGACGTGCCCGAAGGGCGAGGGCTGGCGGGGAGGGCTGGCGCGCTACCCTTAGCCCATTGCCCACACAGGCGCAAACCGCCAAACGGTCGGACCGCAGCACCTCGAACGCCGAAGCCCCAAACCATTCCAGCGACGCTTCCGCCGCGCCGCAGGTCGGCAAAAAGCCGGTGTAATCGACCACCCCCTCGAACAACGGCACCATGCCGTCACGCAGGCCCGCCGCCGCATAAACGTTCCCAGGCTCGAAAACCGCCAGATCGGCGCGCGAGCGGATATTCTTCAAGTGATAATGGGCGATATGGGGCGCGAGGGCTTGGCGTGCCGCCAGCACATCGTCGCCGCCTTCCCAAACGTGTAGAACGTCGAAATTGATCTTCAGCGCCGGATGATCCACCGCCGCGATGAGGCTTTGCGTGCCCGCGAGCGTATCGGCCAGGGTGTTCGGGTGGGTTTCGATCAGCAGCGATAGCCCGTGCTCGGCCGCGACCGCGCAGACAAGCCGCAGGCGCTCGACCAACAGCGCCACGTGCGCGGGCGCGGTGGCGGCGCTTGCGGTCGTGCCCGCAAAACTGCGAATTTTCTTCGCCTGCCAAACTTGGGCCAGACGGCAGAGATCGCGGGTTTTGGCGAGCAGCGTCGCAACCTCCCCGTCCAGCGGCAGATAATCGCTGACCATTGGCACCGACAGGCCGAAATCCGCCAACCACGCCCCGTTGCGGCGCGGATCATGCGCCAGATTGCGCGCGTGAGCTCCCCAAAGCTCGATGCCGTCGAACCCGGTTTCCGCCGCCCAAACCGCTAGTTCTTCCAAGGAAATCAGATGATGGCGAAAGCTGATCGTGCAGAGCGACAGTTTCATACCACGCCCTCCACCGGCGCTAGAGCCGGTGCCACCAGGGCGCACCAAGCCTGAAACGCCGTGTCTAATTCACGCTTCAGCGCGAATTCCATCCGGTCGAGCGCGTCAAGCCGACTGAAGATATCGCTAGTAAGCCCCGTCTCGCCCGTTTGGCTGAGGCGGAGAATGGCAAAATGCAGCGCCTTAAAGCCCTGGAACAGCGCTTCGATCTCGTCGCAGCGCTGCAAGAAGGACGGATCGGGCCAAACGAGCGCGCGCCAGAAAAAGGCAAAGCCATGCTCATAGGCATATTTGCGGATGGAGAGAACCGGAATTTCCCGCAAGGCCGCCGCCAGGGCCGTCGGCGGAAACGCCGGATCGCCCGCCAGATGCGCCGTGACAATGCGGCGGATGGCCTCGGTTAGCGGATTGCGGCTCTTAAGGAAACAGGCCTCGAAAAACGCCTTCACATCCCGCGCCGCTGCCGCGTGCAACGCACGGCGGTCGAAGATAAACCCGCCCGCAACAGACGGCTGGCTGAAAGCCGTGAGGATCTTGTCGCGGGCAATCTCGCCCTCCCAACGGAAATCCGGGTCTGACACGCTGAAAACGGCGGGATCGGCGGCGGGCGCGAGCATCAAATAATGGGGGAAGGGGTTTTGGTTGAACTTATTCTCCCGCTCCGGCAGGTGAAACAGATCGACCATGACCATAATCGAATGATCGCCCGCCTGGGTTGCCACCAAGTCCAGTAGCACCGCCCGATTCGCGGCCTTGTCGGCGCGGTGATCGTACCATTCGCGCACCGCCGCCCCATATAGCCGCTCGAACCAGGTGCGGAAGAAGTCATGGCGCAGGCCGGGGGCGTGATACTGCAAGGCCCAGGACTCGCTGATCGTGAAATCAGCGTCCCACACGCCAAAATAGAAGGGGCGATGATCGATCTTCTGCCGCTTCAAAGCATCGCAGACGCAACTAACGAAACAGTGGATTTTAAGATCCCAATATTCCTCGCCGTGAACGCTGCCGGTGGGGTCCGTCGACGCGGGCGGCGGCGTTGGCGCGGGATCGAAGAGGGCAACCACATCGGCCACCGTCTCGACCGCCCGCGTCGACACCAGATCGTCCGGCACGGTCAGCCCGTAGGAAAGCTCCAACTCCAACAGCAGGTTCAGCAGCAGGATCGAGTCGATGTAGAGATCTTCGTTTAGGCGGGCCTCAGGGCGGAACTGGTCGAGATGGGCGTTCTGCAACGGCCCCGCCAGGCTGGCGCGGATGGCGCTTAGAATCGCGTCGGGCGTCATTGCGCGGCCTCCAACGGCAGCAGCGCGCCGCTTTGATAAAGCTCGGCGACTTCCCGGCGGCTGATTTTGCCATTGGCCTTGCGCGGCAGGCTTGCGGTTTGACGAATCTCGCTCGGCTGCTGATGGGCCGCCAGATGCGAGCGGCACCAAGCCCGCAGCGATTGTAGGGAAACCGCCTCGGTTGCCGTGAACACCAGCCCAACCCGCTCGCCAGCAAAAGCATCGGCCTTGCGGAAAACGATAGCGTCGGTCACGCCGGGAAAGCCCATCACCACGTCTTCCACCTGCTGCGGATAGACGTTGAGGCCCGAGACATTGATCGTATCATCCAGCCGGGCGACGAAAACCAAACTGCCGTCGGACTTCAAATACCCGAGGTCGCGGGTAAAAATATCCCCCCCCTCCCGCCGCAGGATGATTTCGGCCGGCGCATAGGCCCCCGCGCCCGCTTCCAGCCGATGATGGGGCAGAACGATGCCCATATCGTTGCTCGCCTGCACGTCCCCATTGATGGCGATGCACCCGGCTTCGGAACAGCCATACTGCTGGAACATATGCCGGGTTTTGCGGCGGATGGCGGCGAACCACGGATCGGGCAGCACCGTCCCGGAACTCATCAACGCGTGTAGCGGCGCGTCCTCCGGCAGCAATTTTGCCAGCGTATGCAGAATGACCGGCGAGGAATAGAGCAAGGGCCGCTCGATATCGCGCAGGCGCTTCAGTAGATATTTCGGGTTATCGACGTTCAGAATAACCGGCACCTGCCCCCGATGCAGCGCCACCAGCAGGCCGCAAATCAGCCCATAGGAATGGGTGGTCGGGCAGGCGATCACCGGCGTCATGGCCTCCGGCGCGCGGAAATGGCCGGTATAGCTGGCGATCTCCCCGGCGATTTCCCCCCAGGAGCGCGCGATGATCTTCGGCGCGCCCGTGGTGCCGGAACTCATTTGCAGCAAGTGACCGGCGGTTTCCGGTGCGCCGGGATCGGGCAGAAGCTCGGGCGTGAGGCGATGGAAGAACAGCGCGTGGCACCCTGCCTCCTGCGCCATCCGCCGCGCCGCCGCAAGGGGCGTGCTGGGATGCAGCGGCAGAACCGTGCAATCGGCCTCCTTCAGCGCGAAGAACAGGCTGAGCCAATCGATCGTTTCAGGAAAGCAAACGGCGTAGCGCCCGCGCGCCCGCGACCCGAGCCCAATCGCCTCGGCGGCGTGGCCTACCCGCGCGCGGAACTCGGCTTCAGAAAAGAAGATATCGTCAATATGCAGCATAATCGACCTCGCGCGCCACGAACGACAGATCGGCCAGGATGTTCGGCACCGCGTGATGCAACTCCCCCTCCGTCCGCAGCAGTTTTTCCCGCATTAGGGATTCGGTTAGGATTTCAGGGGCTTGGGTGCCCAAAGCTGCCAGCCGCGCCCCCGGTGTTTCGCGGCGCGCATAGCCCTCTAGGCAGCGCTGGACGCGGCCCCAGAACTCCATCTCGGGGAGCCCGAAGGCCAGCGCCAACAGGTCCGACAGATCGGTGAGATTGTAGATGAATAACGTGTCCATCACCAATTCACGCAAGGCCTCCAAATGATCGGACCAATAATATTGATTGGGTGCGCCATCGCGGAAGATCGGGTTCAGATCGAAAAATGGCGGCTCCTCCGCAGGTTCGCGCAGGAACTCTGGCGAATATTCGATGCTATCGTGAAAATCGCGCAGAATGAGGCGCTCGGGCCAGCCGTTGCGGTGGGTGAGCACCATATTTTGCGCATGGGCTTCGACCGCAATGCCGTGGCCGACCAGCAGATGCCAAACCGGCAGTACGGCAACCTCCAGCAGCCGCGTTAGCCACGGCAACAGCCCATAGCGTTCGATCCAGGGCGCAATCGCCGGGCTGCCGTTGGGTTCCGTGACCGCCAGCAGATTGAACGGCACCGCCGCTTCCCCCGGCAATAGAACCGCCTCGACGCTCTGCCGCCAGATGGCCCCGATCTGCCCGGCCAGCGGCCCATCGCGGTCGGCGATAATTCCCGCATATTCCGGCAGCAGCACCAGCGGATAGCGCTGCTGGAAATGCCCATCGCGCGCCACGATCCCCGTGAGCCAGGTCGAAATAACTGGGGCGATATCGACCGCATGGGGCGGCAGATTGCGGCGGGAGGCGGTATTGACGATACCAAGGCTCAGCTTCACATTCGCCCGCGCCGGATCGTCGGCATTCATCAGCGTGCGCACCGATTGGCTGGCGCGGTAGGCGGGGCCGAGCGCCCCGAGGCCATAGGCCCGCCCGTCCGCCAACCA
>NZ_LAJY01000790.1 GCF_000963705.1 Elstera litoralis
CGCTCCGCAGCGTCTGTATCGCGCCCAAGCATTTCAACCGCGAACGGATCGAGCGCAGCGGGTATGAATACAAGGCCGAGAAAATTGCAGGTGGCAATATCCAGATCACCGTCACCTCTCGCAATGGGAGCGTGAAGTTCCAGCACATGCAGGTGCAGTATGAGCCGAACGCGGTCTATAGCCACGCTGATTTTACTGCGAAGCTATCGGACGCACAGCAGACCAAGCTTCGAGAGTTCTATGACGGCTGCAACCCGCGCCCGATGCGCGACCTGTTGCGCGGTGGGGCCGACCGCCTGCGAGTTGGCGCGATGGAGTTTCAGTGCTCGCCTGAGGAATTGCTCTCGGGCTGATCGAAACGATCTACGCCATGCGCAACGCCCTGCTACATGGGGAAGTGGACCCCGATCCGAAGGTGCTCGGCTGCTATGAGCCAGCCTACCGGATCGTGATGCAGTTTTTGGCGACAGTGAGATAGCTCGGCATGGCTGATCCCTTCACCATCCGCATCTTCGTTCCCGATGGCGACCCGGAAGGCGTTCGCCTGATTGATCGTTTAAACTGGACCGGCCTTGGCATCGTTTTCCCGCGCGCCAAATGGCAGGAGGTCCGCTTGCGCCCGGAGGTTCAGCGAACCGGTGTCTATATTCTTGTCGGCTATGGTGGCCAGGATGACGAGCTGCCCACTCTCTATATCGGGCAGGCCGATGAGGCGCGGGAAAGAATCGAGACGCATTATACTGGTAATAAAAGCAAAGATTTTTGGGATTGGGGAATTGTCTTCGTCTCAAACAGTGGCGGGTTAAATCGTGCCCATGTTACTTGGATAGAACATGCGCTGGTCAAACGGGCAAAAGAGGCGAAGCGCTGCTATCTCGACAATGGCAATTCCCCCAAGAACCGGCGCTCAGCGAGGCGGAAAAGGCCGATACCCGCGCCTTCCTGAAAGAAATTCTGCAAATCCTTCCGCTCGTCGGGCTAAGGGCTTTTGAAATACCAAAGGCCGTTGCCGTGCCCT
>NZ_LAJY01000791.1 GCF_000963705.1 Elstera litoralis
CCCATTGGGAGTGCTGGACTCAACACCCTTCCTTCCTATGAATATCTCTTTGGAGATTCATAAAATTTGTGCGTTCTTAAGATTTTTAATTAGGTCATAACACCTGACATATTTATCAGGTCGACCTTTTGAAAGAATGTGTTAGGTTGAAGTAATGTCGATCTTTCTCTGCTGACACCTGAATATCAATGCTGCGCCGCGCAAAATCCGTCGATATTCCCTTCATGATTACAGGCTATGAAATAGGCCTGCGTGATGGCAATTTCTCAAAATCAAGCATGCAAATAAATGCTTTTTTTTGCCAAAACAATTTCTCACAAAAACGTACATTCTTATATTTATCAGCACGATTCAAGGCCAGTAGGATATGCTATCCTGCGAAAAAAGGACAGCCATAAACATGAAATAATGATGATGTATGTAGACGAAACTCTTCAAGGCAAGGGGATTGGCAAGAAATTTTTGCTATCTCTTCTCTCAGAGCCAATGAAAGACTCCCCTATAATCTGCTCAACGACGCAAACAGCATCTAACCGTATGATGAAAATGCTGAGCAGTATTGGATTTGAAAAAAAAGCAGAAAACTCAGATGGCATTTACTGGGAAAAACAGAACACGGCCCCCGCGTCCGTAGCGGCGGCTTCCGGAGCATCTCCCCCCTCTCTTCCGACGGGCCGCAGTCCTATCCTGCGGGTGGCCCTGCCGATTACATTTGACGGCGAGATCCAGCCCCCCACCGAACCCGTGGGCGAAAGGCAGCTTGCCGCCCCCGCTGGGTTTAAGAAATACGCCTCTCCCGCTGCCCCCCCGCCTATCATTGAACACGCGCCGCCGCCGCAGTTCGAGAACGCACAGGGCGATAATTCGGACCTGCGCGCCGTTGCCGAGCCTGCGGAACCGCCCCCCTCTCCTCTGAAAGAGAAAAGGGAGGAAACTGGGCGCACGCACACGGCCAGCGCGCCAGAGGAGAACCGGATTGAGTTGGAAGATAAAATCGGGAATAATCTCGGTGTCGTTGAAGAAAGTGTAGCGTCTATACAGGAGGCTTCGCCAGTCATTACGCTGGATGACGAGGCCGACACGCTTGCGCATTCAATATCCCCCGCATCGACCGATGTCCTGCCCCAACCGCCGAGGGATTTCTCTGCAAAACGGCCATTGCCGCCTCTGACCAGCAAACGGGAACAAGCGCAACTCTTGGCCCGTCAACTCTTTGAGACGTTACGTCAATCGAAACCTGAAACCCATGAGTTGCCCCC
>NZ_LAJY01000792.1 GCF_000963705.1 Elstera litoralis
CTGGACCCGTTTCGGCCTCTTCATTCAGAATATACGGTAGTAGTTAAGGTAAGGTTTGCCTGCGTGACACGAAGTCGCAACCTACAAAATAAACCGGGCTGCAAAATGCAGCCCGGAGAGTAAATTTTCACATTGTTTTTCGTCTAGAGCGCCGCGAAACTTGCACCCTGTTTTGCAATGCAGCGATACAGGCCGCGTTCATTCGGAAGCGGTTCGAACTTGTCCGTAATGCCCAACACCGTTTCTGCGCCGCCAAGGTAGAGCACGCCATCTTCCGGCATGATCGTCCGCAGGCGATTCAACACGTCGGTCTTGGTCGGTTGATCGAAGTAAATCAGCACATTGCGGCAGAAGACAATATCGAAATGCCCCAAACCGCGCGGATCGGAGAGTAGATTAAACTCGCGATAATCAACCGACGAGCGAATCTCATTCGAAAGCTGCCATTTATCCTCAATCTGCTTGAAATGCTTCATCAGATATTGGATGGGCAAGCCGCGCTGGACTTCAAACTGCGTATAAAGACCGGCCCTGGCCCGATCCAGCATTTCGGCGCTGATATCGGTTGCGACGATTTCGAACCGCCAGCCCGCCAGCCGCGCGCCTTCTTCTTTCAAAATCATCGACAGCGAATAAGGTTCCTGGCCCGACGAACAGGCCGCGCACCAAATCCGCACCGTCTTTCGCGCTGCACGCGCCTCCAGCATGGCGGGCAGCACGACCCGCTTGAACTGATCGAAGGGTTTCGTATCGCGAAAGAAGAGGGTTTCATTGGTGGTCATCGCTTCCGTGATGGCCCGCAACTTCGCTTCGTCCGGCCCGCGATGAACCGAGGTGACAAACTCATCCACCGACTTATGCCCGAATTTGCGGGCAACGGGCAGCAGACGGCTTTCAACCAAATAGGCTTTGTCTTCGGTCAACACCAAGCCGGAGCGCTGGCGAACCGTTCGACTGATGAACTCGAACTCGTCCGGTTTCATGCTACCGACCTCAGCGCGATTTTGTGG
>NZ_LAJY01000793.1 GCF_000963705.1 Elstera litoralis
GCTTTGGTTTTAAGTCTCTTGCTACCCAAAGGTATATAGAATCGAGGTCATCCTGATCTAAGCCTCTAGACCATTGATTGAAAAACCATGTTGCGGCATCAGTCTTCGGCCATCGAATTTTGCACCTCAATAACCTTAAGCTGCTTTTAAATGCACTCATAACCTTTTTTGGTGAGACGCCATGACGCTCTGCTATAGCTTTATAAGTGGTGTCTTTGGATTCCAAGCCAAAACCTAAAACTTCCTGAATGTAAACCCGAGACTCTTTGTCATCAATTTCATCTAATAATGAAATTATATTTTGTTTTAATATGGTAAAATCAATTTTCTTTTTATCAGACATCATTTTGTCGATTAAGGTGTTGGGGTGGCTATATTTCTTACCAATTCAGGTAAAGCGGTCGTAACCGTTCCCCAAACGATTTCCAAATTTATATCAAAATACCCATGCGCGATACGGTTTCGCATTCCGCGCATGCTTCTCCAAGGAATATGGGGATGAGCTGTTGCGAAGTCGGGGTATTGATCCATGATCTTGGTAGCGGCTTCCCCAACGATGATAATGCTCATCACCACGGCCTGTTGCGTGCGTTTGTCCG
>NZ_LAJY01000794.1 GCF_000963705.1 Elstera litoralis
GACCAATGGGCGGTGACGGATTAGCTTTGCCTGCCGGCACCTGTAGCTTGATGTAGCCAACAATCTTTTTTGCCATTTAACCCTCTCATACGAGATAGAGGCGCGGTGCGGCTTGGCGAGCCTCCCGCGCAATACCAGCCCAGCCTTAGACTTTTTCGACTTGGCTGTATTCCAATTCCACTGGGGTCGAGCGCCCGAAGATCGACACCGCCACCTTAAGGCGCGAGCGCTCTTCATCCACGTCTTCCACCATCCCATTGAAGGAGGCGAACGGCCCGTCCGAAACCCGGACTTGCTCGCCAATTTCAAAGCGGACAGACGGACGCGGCCGGTCCGTGCCCTCTTTAACCTGACGGGCCAAACGCTCGGCCTCGGCATCGCTCACCGGCGACGGCTTGCCCTTCGCCCCCAGGAACCCGGTCACTTTCGGGGTCGAGGTGACGATGTGCCACGTCTGGTCGTTCATTTCCATTTTCACCAGCACGTAGCCGGGAATGAGCTTGCGCTCCGAATTCACTTTTGCGCCGCGCCGGATCTCAACGACTTCTTCAGTCGGAACCATGATATCGCCAATCAGATCGGCCATACCTTTTTGCTCAGCGGTTTCGCGGATGGCCTGGACCACCTTTTTTTTCGAACCCAGAATAGACGTGAACAACATACCAGCGCTGCGTCATGGCCCTACTTTCCCAGCCCGAGAATCAGGCGAATGCCAATGGAGAGGCCTTGATCCACCAGAAAGAAGAATAAGGCCGCAAGCAGCCCCATCACGAACACCATTACGGTGCTGATCCATGTTTCTTTCCAGGTCGGCCACGTCACCTTGCGGGCTTCGAGCCGGACTTCCTTGAAAAATTGAACCG
>NZ_LAJY01000795.1 GCF_000963705.1 Elstera litoralis
CACCGCTAGATGAGGGGTGCGATGCCGATGCGCCGTCCGCGTCGGAACAAGGGAGTTGCTGGATCCATGCGTATTTGCAGCCGCTGCATGATGCCCGAAACCGCCGAAACCTTGGGCTTTGACGAGCAGGGCGTCTGTTCCGTCTGCCGTCAGATTGAAGTGAAGCAGGATCAGATCGACTGGAACCAGCGGGGCCAGGATCTCGATACGCTGATCGAACAATACCGCGGCAAATATGATTACGACTGCATCGTCCCCTTCTCCGGCGGGAAAGATTCGGCCTTCACGCTTTGGTATCTGGTGAAGGTGAAGAAGCTGAAATGCCTAGTGGTCCGCTTCGATCACGGCTTCATGCGCCCGACGATCGAAGATAATTGCCTGAAGGCGCTGCGCCGCCTCGGCTGCGACATCGTTAAATTCACCCCCAATTGGCAGGTCGTGCGCAAGCTGATGTACGAGGCGCTGAAGCGCCGGGGCGATTTCTGCTGGCACTGCCACACGGGTATTTTCTCCTTCCCCATGTGGGAGGCCCTGCGCCATCAGGTGCCGCTCGTATTCTGGGGCGAGCCTAGCTCGGAGTAT
>NZ_LAJY01000796.1 GCF_000963705.1 Elstera litoralis
TTCGCCCCCCGGCTTACCGGGTGGCTTGCTTTACGCGAAGGATTATCATGGCCCGCGTTACCGTTGAAGATTGCGTTCAAAGGGTTCCCAATCGGTTTGAACTGGTGATGCTCGCCGCCCAGCGCGCGCGGGATATTGCCAGCGGTATGCCGATTTCCATCGAGCGCGATAATGACAAGAACCCCGTCATTGCCTTGCGCGAGATTGCCGAAGAAAAGCTGGATAACGAAGTTCTGCGGAACTCGTTGGTGCGCGGCCACCAGAAGACTTTCGAGGCCGATGAACCGGAAGAAGAAATCGTCGATTTCATTCAATCCGAACAGGAACTCGCCCGCAATATGGCGGTCAACGACGTGCTCGCGTCGGATGATACCGAGGTGGACGAAGCCGAGGGTGATGAGCCCGTGGTTGCGGACGAAGACGCCGAAATCTAACCGCCTTAGCGGGTTCGGTTTTTTAACGGCAGTCCTGCGGGGCTGCCGTTTTTTATTGGTCACGGCAAGAATGTCAGTTGCCGCCCCGGCTTTGCGTGTCAACATATCATCAGAGTGAGTGGAGGGGGCCGCACAGCGCCGATGATCCGTCAGTACGAATTGGTTGACCGAGTTCGGGCCTATGATCCCGATGTGGACGAGGATGTGCTGAATCGCGCCTATGTGTTTGCGCTGAAAGCCCACGGCGCGCAAACCCGCGCCAATGGCGACCCCTATTTCTCCCACCCGCTTGAGGTTGCGGGAATTCTGACGAACTTAAAGCTCGACACCGCCTCCATCGTCACCGCGCTTTTGCACGATGTGATCGAGGATACGGAGGTTAAGCTTGCCGATATTGAAAAAGCCTTCGGCAAGGAAATCGGGCGGCTGGTGAATGGCGTCACCAAGCTGACGCGCATCGAATTGCAGTCGGACCAAACGAAACAGGCGGAAA
>NZ_LAJY01000797.1 GCF_000963705.1 Elstera litoralis
AGGAAGGCTTGATGCGTCGTGCGCGTGCCCTTCAGAATATTCTCTTCGACCGATTTATAATCGACGAGCAGCTTCAACGCCTGCCGCACTTCCGGCTTCGCCAGAATCGGGTTTTTCTGATTAAGACCGAGATACATCAACGAGCCTTTCACGCCCGTATCGAGCACGATCGACTTGTTGGCGGAAATGCCGATGATCTGGTCTTTTTCGAGATTGCGCGCATAATCCACGTCGCCTTTTTCCAGCATCAGGCGCTGGGTTGCGGCTTCGCCAATATGGCGGACAACGACGCGCTTGTTCTTCGGCTTGCCCGCCCAATAGTTTTCGTTGGCGTCGAGCGTGTAGCTTTCCTTGGCCTTCCACGAGCGCAGCAGATAGGCCCCGGAGGCGGCGGAATTGGTTTTCAGGAACTCATTGCCGAAATCGCCATTCGCTTCCTTCGTCTTCACCAGCTTCGAATCGACCACCGATGAGACGGTTGCGGTGAGGCAATAGTAGAAGAAGCTCGGCGCGACCGGCTTTTCGACGCGGATCAGCAGCGTCTCGGCATCCGGCGCGCGGATGCGGTCGGCCATATTATCCTTCGTGAAGCCGAACTGCGTGAGAATAAAGGCAGGGGACTTGTTCAAAGCCACGGCGCGGTGCAGCGAATAGGCGGCATCGGCGGCGGTGACCGGATTGCCGGAATGGAACTTCATGCCTTTGCGGATTTTAAACGTATAGGTCAGCCCGTCTTCGGCGACAGCCCAGCTTTCCGCAACTTGGCCTTTGATGATCGACACGTCCTTGAAGTCGTAGGACAGCAGGCGATCATAGATATTCCCCACCGCTTCCGAGCCGGAAAACTCGAAGC
>NZ_LAJY01000798.1 GCF_000963705.1 Elstera litoralis
TCCACCAATTCAGGCGGAACGGTCATGAAGAACTGCCGGAACAGCAGCGTCGCCGTGGCCGAGGCGATCAAGGGAATCGTCAGCCCAGCATAGGAATCGAGCATGTTCAGATCGGCAATCACCTTGTAGGTCGGCAGAATACGCACTTCCACTGGCAGCATCAGCGTCAGGAAAATCGCCCAAAAGGCCAGCATTCGCCCCGGAAAACGGAAATAGACCACGGCATAGGCCGAGAGCAGGGAGATGATGATTTTCCCCACGGCAATCGCCACCGCCATAATGGCTGAGTTGAGCAACATGTGCCCGGCGGGGTTCTGCGAGGATCGCGCCGCGCCAACGGTGAGCGCGGTAATATAATTCTGAATCCCCGCGTCGCCGATCCAGGGTTGAACCCGGCCCGAGGCAACATTGGGGCCGCTGAAGGTGGAGGCCACCAGCGTGTAGAAAATCGGAAAAGTGACGATGATGATCCCAATAATCAGGACCAAATGGGCAAGGAAGGTAGCAATCGGGCGGTTTTCAACCATCAGTAATGAACCTTCCGTTCGACAAATCGGAATTGGACGACCGTCAGCAGAATAACAATCAGCATCAGAATGACCGATTGCGCTGCGGATCCGCCAATA
>NZ_LAJY01000799.1 GCF_000963705.1 Elstera litoralis
ATTAGAAAACCAAATGCGCCTCATGCCCGCCATTTTCCAGCACGGCACCGTTCACGATGATGCGTTCGCCGGGCTTTAGGGTCATCTTAAGCGGCATAGCGCTCTGCCTTTCCTACAGCGAGCGGGCTTCGCTGTCTTGCTCGTCCTGCCACAGCCGGTCAAAGCCAGCCGCATTTACCCAAACATCATTTCGATCGCTTGAGTAGCGAAAATCTTCCGGGCAGCGCTTTGCTAGGCCATTTTGCGTGAACAGCGGATTTTCCAGCGCCCCTGCGTCGGGCAGGATTGAGAAGTAATTAGCGAACTCGAGCGTGTTGCGCGCATCATCCTCCGCGACCATAACCTCATGCAGCTTTTCACCGGGACGAATCCCGATGTAATTCCGTGTGCAGCCTGGCGCAATTGCCTCGGCGATGTCATTGATCGCTACGCTCGGAATCTTGGGAACGAAAATCTCCCCGCCTTGCATACGCTCAAGCGAGTCGATAACGAATTGAACGCCCTGATCGAGCGTAATCACAAAGCGCGTCATCCGCTCATCCGTAATCGTGACCGATCCCCCGTCCTTCTGGCGCAAAAACACGGGAACGACACTGCCCCGGCTACCGATAACGTTGCCGTAGCGCACAACGCAAAAGCGCGTCCGCGCGTTCGAGTAAGCCCGCGCCGCAATGAAGAGCTTGTCGGAGCAAAGTTTGGTTGCCCCATACAGGTTGATCGGGTTCGCCGCCTTGTCGGTGCTCAAAGCAACGACGCGCTGGACGCCCTTATCAATCGCGGCATCGATCACGTTTGCCGCCCCCAGCACATTCGTGCGGATCGCTTCGATCGGATTATATTCGGCCGCCGGCACCTGCTTTAGGGCCGCCGCATGAACGACAATGTCGACCCCGTCAAAGGCGCGGTAAAGACGGTCCTTATCGCGAACGTCGCCCAAGAAATAGCGCATGCAGTCGAAACGCGTATCGGGGAAATCACGCTGCATCTCGAAC
>NZ_LAJY01000008.1 GCF_000963705.1 Elstera litoralis
AGTCCAAAGACACATCGTTTTTCCGCGTTAGCATAATAAAGCGCACCGCATTCGCGCCGACTTCATCCACGACTTCGCGTAAGGTAACGAAGTTCCCGGCCCGCTTGGACATTTTAACCGGAACGCCCTTATCCAGAAGATTAACCAACTGGCATAACTTAATATCGAGCGCGACCTTGCCGTCGGTGAGCGCCTTCACCGCCGCCATCATCCGCTTCACATAGCCGCCATGGTCGGCCCCGAAGATATTGATGAGAATATTTGCGCCGGGTCGATTCGGATTTCCGATAGCCTTATCATAATGATAGGCGATGTCGTTCGCAAAATAGGTCCAGCTTCCATCCGATTTTTTCAGCGGCCGATCCACATCGTCGCCGAAGTCGGTGGCGCGGAACAAAGTCTGCGGGCGCGGCTCCCACTCCTCGGGGGTTTTGCCCTTCGGCGGCTCCAGCGTCCCCACATAAATCAGCCCGCGCGACTCCAACGCCGCCAGCGAAGCTTCGACTGCGCCGCTCTCCACCATCGCCCGCTCGGAGGAGAAGAGATCGTGCTTGACGCCGAGCGCGGCCAGATCTTCCTTAATTAGCACCAACATGGCCGCAACCGCTTCCGTACGGATCGTTTCCAGCCACACGGCTTCATCGGCAGTGCGCCAAATATCGCCGTAGCGTTTGGCAAGATCCTGCCCCAGCGGCACTAAGTAATCGCCGGGATAAAGCCCGCTCGGCACGTCGCCCATGTCATCGCCCAAGGCTTCTCGGTAGCGATGATAGGCCGAACGCGCCAAAACATCGACCTGCGCCCCGGCATCGTTGATGTAATATTCGCGCACGACATCGTGCCCGGCTTTCGCCAGCAGGGACGCCAGCACATCACCGACAACCGCGCCCCGGCAATGGCCAACGTGCATCGGCCCGGTTGGGTTTGCCGAGACATATTCGACGTTGACGCGCACGCCCTGCCCGACCTGGCTATCGCCATAGGCCACACCGGCGCGCACTGCCGTTGCAAGCTCGCTCTGCCACATGTGCGGCGCAAGGCGGAAGTTCAGGAACCCCGGCCCATCGATGGAGATTTCGCTAATGCCCAAGGCCGGATCGGTGCGCATCCGGTCGCCGACCAGGGTGGCGAGCCCGCGCGGCTTCATCCCGGCGGGTTTCGACAGAACCATGCCGACATTGGTGGAAATATCGCCGTGGCTCGCGTCGCGCGGCGGCTCCACGGTGACTTTCGCGGGATCGAGCCCGGCAGGCAGCGCGCCTTCTTCGGCAAGTTCGCTCAGCACATCGCTGAGGGCCGTATGGAAACGTTTGAAAATATGCGGCGTAAGTTGGGTCATGACGTCCTTGGAATCTAAGTCTTTGCAGTCAAATCGAAGAGGCGGCGGTGCTCTTCGAGGGCGTAACGGTCGGTCATCCCGGCGATGTAATCGGCAATCGTGCGGGCGGCCTCGGGACTGCCGGGCTGCACGATCTGGCGTTGCCATTCCGGCGGGAGGGTTTGCGGGGTTTCCATAAAGTGATGGAACATATCCTGAACTACCCGGCGCGCTTTCGCAATCATCCGATTGACGCGGTAGTGCCGATACATGCGCTCGAACATGAACGGGCGCAGGGCTTTATCCGCCGCTTGCAGTGTGGGGCTAAAGGCGATGAGCGGTTGCCCTAAGCCGCGCACCGCATCCGCCGAGTCCGGGCGGAACTGCTCGATCCGCGCGCGGGTTTCGGCCAGAAGGTCCGTGACCATCAAATTGATGAGCCGGCGCACGCCTCATGGGTTAGGCGGATCGGCTCTAGGTTCGGGTGCTCGCGCAGCAACTGTTCGAACACCGGGCCGACCACGGGCAGCGGCAACAAATCCTGCGGGGTGAAGGAACCCGCGCGCAAGCCATCGTCGATGTCGTGGTTATTATAGGCGATATCGTCGGCGAGCGCCGCGACCTGCGCTTCGGCGGAGGCAAAGGTTTCCAGCCGCAAGCTCCAGGTTGCTTGAAAGGCTGCAATCGTCGGCGGCGGATTGCTGAGCGGGCCATTGTGCTTGACCACGCCTTCCAGAGTTTCCCACGAGAGGTTCAAGCCGTTGAAAGCCACGTAGCGCCGCTCCAGCAGCGTCAGCGCCCGGAAGGTTTGATCGTTGTGATCGAACCCGCCGAAAGGCTGCATCACCTCGTTCAGTGCGTCTTCCCCCGCATGGCCGAAGCAGGTATGGCCAACGTCATGGGCGAGGGCGAGGGCTTCGGCCAAATCCTCATCGAGCCCCAGGGCGCGCGCAATCGAGCGGGCGATTTGCGCCACTTCCAGCGAGTGCGTGAGGCGCGTGCGGTAATGGTCGCCCTCGTGGAAAACGAACACCTGGGTTTTATACTGAAGCCGCCGGAACGCCGTGGAATGCACAATCCGGTCGCGGTCGCGCTGAAACACCGACCGCTCGCCCGACCCTTCCTCGGGAAACAGCCGCCCCCGGCTCTGCTGCGGATCGCAGGCAAAGGATGCACGGGCGTTCGGATGGGCGGCAGGGAAACTCATGGGGCGCACCCTACCCGCCCAACTATGGCGTTTCAATGGAGGAGCTATGTTCGTAACGGAAATTGACCTTCGCCCTTCGGCTCCTTACATAGGAACAGTGTTAGCCTGAGGAGAGACGCGATGGCCCAGCTTGAAACGGAAACCCTAGCGCCGGTGGCGCTGTCGGACAGTGCCGCAAAGCGCATCGCCACGATCATCAAAAGCGAGGCGCCAGGCTCGCGCCTGCGCATCGCCATTTCCGGCGGCGGCTGCTCGGGCTTTCAGTACGGCTTCACCTTCGATGCGGCAACCCAAGCCGACGATAAGATTATCGCCAAAGACGGCGCAGAAGTGGTGATCGACGAAACCTCGCTCGGGCTGATGCAGGGCGCAGTGATCGATTTCGTCGAAGACCTAGCCGGGGCCGCCTTCCAGATTAGGAATCCGCAGGCAGCGGCAAGTTGCGGCTGCGGGAATTCGTTTTCGCCGGTATAATCCCGGTATGAAAATCGCCACCTGGAACGTCAACTCCCTTAAAGTCCGCTTGCCGCACCTACTGCGCTATCTGGAGGCCGCGACCGCCCCCGATATTCTGCTGCTGCAAGAGCTAAAGTGCCAGACCGACGATGTGCCGCGCGCTGAAATCGAGGCGCTGGGCTATCACGTCGAGGCCGTGGGGCAGAAGACCTATAACGCGTCGCCATTGTCTCGAAACACCCGATTTCGGTGGTGCTGCGGCATTTGCCCGGCGACGAGGCCGATGAGCAGGCGCGCTATCTGGAAGCCGATATCGCGGGCCTGCGCGTCGCGGCGCTCTATCTGCCGAACGGCAATCCGGTCGAGACCGAAAAATACCCCTATAAGCTCGGCTGGATGTCCCGCCTCTTAGGCCGCGCCGCGACGTTGCTCGCCGAAGACCGGCCATTCCTGCTGGGCGGCGATTACAATATCTGCCCGACCGACGCCGACCTCTACGATCCGGTCGGTTGGCGCGACGATGCCCTGGTGCGCCCGGAAAGTAGAGCCGCCTTCCGCCGCCTGCTCAACCTCGGGCTCACCGAAGCCTTCCACGCCCTACACCCGACCGCGACCCACGCTTACAGCTTCTGGGACTATCAAGCCGGGGCCTGGCAGCGCGATAATGGGTTGCGCATCGACCATCTCCTGCTCTCGCCCGCCCTGGCCGACCGGCTGGAAGCCTGTGAAATCGACAAAGAGCCGCGCGGCTGGGAACGCGCGTCGGATCATACCCCTGTTTGGTGCCGGTTGCGGGAAGTCGCGTAGCGATGTTAGGGGCGTTGCCCCTAAGACCCCAGATAAGGGCTTTGCCCTTATCAATCCCATTATTTTTATAAATTATAATTAGTTAAATACTTTTCTTAAAGTAAATTGGTTTCCAAAGGGCACGCCCTTTGGTGGGGCTTCAGGGGCAAAGCCCCTGATCCTTTCACGCCTTCGACGGCTTCAACCGCACCCCATCGCGTAACCAGCGATAAGGCAGATCGGCAGGGTCGGCGGTGACGAGGCCGGGGGCGACCGTGACCAGGATTTCCCCGGCGATGGGCTGGAAATCGGCGCGGAAGTGGACCGAGCTTTTCAGCACTAGGATAGGACAGGTTTTTGGATCGACGCCGAGATGGGTTAAGATCGCTTGGGTCGAGGGCTGCTGGCGGGCCGAGCCGATCGCCACCTGCACGCCGCCCACGTCCAGCAGCGCCATTGGGCCGAGAGTCATCGTGCCGCCTTCCCACATCGGGCCGGTCCCCATGAAGGTGCCGGAACCGAGACGCAGAACGCGGGCTTTCGTCTGTAGCGGCGTATCGCCGGGCGTGCCGGTGCCGCCCAGGATAAGCTCAATCTCCGCGCCCGCGCCCGCCGCATGCGCCGCGTCGGCGGCTTGCGGATCGTGGAGCAGACCCAGCGTCACGCCCGAAAGGCCGCGCGCTAAAATCGCCCGCAACAGCCCGGTAGTATCGCCCGAGCCGCCGCCGCCGGGGTTATCTTGCGTGTCGGCGAGGATAATCGGGCCGCTCAACCCGCCTTGGGCCAGCCGACGTTCGGTTTCGTCCAAAGCCGCCTCGACCGACCAGAGCCCAGCTTCGGCATAGGCGCTTTCGGCGTCCAGCAGGGCTTGGAACAGTCGATCCGCTGCCGCATCGGCCTCGGCTTGGGTGGGGGCATAGGCGAGGATCGTCGGGCCGGTTTCGGGCGAATCCGACAGGGGGAAGCCGGGGCTATAGGAAAGGTCCGCGCCGGTTTCGGCTTCGATTTGCTCGAGCAGCCGGTAAAGGCTCGCCGTGGGTTCGGCGAAACTGCATTGCGCGGTGATCGGTAGGAGATAGGGGCAAACGCGCAGGGCCTTACCGCCCCAACCGCGCGCTTCCAGCAGGCGTTTCGCCGTGCGCGCCCCGGTTTCCAGCATATCCACATGGGGATAGGTGCGGAAGGCGGTGAGGAAATCCGCCTGTTCCACCATCAGCTTGGTCACATTGGCGTGCAGGTCGAGGCAGCCGACCAGGAGGGTTTTCGGCCCGATCACCGCGCGCACCCGGCGCAGCAACTCGCCCTCGCCGTCCGGGAAATGCTCCGTCACCATCGCGCCGTGCAGGTCGAGAAACACCGCGTCGATCTGGCCTTGGGTGATGAGATCGTTGATAAGTTGCGCCGAAATCCGCTCGAACGCGTCGCTCGTGACCGGCCCCGAGGGGCTGGCGACGGTCCAGAGTAGCGGGATGAGCGAAGCCCGGCGCTTCAGCGCTTCGCGCATGAACCCGGCGATCGGCAGCGTTCGGTCCATCACCGCATCGAACAGCGCATCGCCGCGCGACAGCCCCGGCCAGCCTTTCGCAACGACGAAATCATTATAAACGGCCGGGTTCGGGGCGAAGCTATTGGTTTCGTGCTGAAACCCGCCGATGGCGATGCGCATCGTCTTAAAGCGCCGCCAGCCGCGACAAGGCCGTTTCCAACCGGGCAATCAGCCCTTGGAACTCGGCCAGCCGCTCGCGGTTTTCCTCGATCACCGCCGGGTCGGCCTTGGCGATAAAGTCGGCATTGCCGAGCTTCTTTTCGATTTTGCCCAGCTCCTGCTCGGCCTTGGTTTTTTCCTTGGTCAAGCGCGTCCGCTCGGCATTGGGGTCGATGGCCCCGGCCAGATCGAGCGCCAGGGTTGCCGTGCCTTCGACGATCTGCACGGAGGTGGCGGTGGCCGCCCCCGTGCCGAGCCCCGAAACGCGCGCGAGGCGTTGGATGACGGCCTTATGGGTTTCGGCCCAGCGCGCGGCATCGCCCGAAAGATCGGTGTAGACTGCTGCAAGCTCGGTGCCCGGCGGCACGTTCATTTCAGCGCGCAAGCCCCGGATTTGCGAAATCAGGCCGATCACCCAGGTCATTTCGGCGTGGGCGGCGGGATCAATCAAACTGTCCGGCAACGCCGGCCAGGGCGCGACCAGCAGGCTTTCGCCCGTCCCGCCCGACAGATGCTCCCACAGGGCTTCGGTAATGAAGGGCATGAACGGGTGCAGCAGGCGGGCGATTTGCTCCAGCGTCCAGGCCGTCGTCGCCCGAGTTTCGGCGGCGAGCGCGGCATCATCCCCGGCCAGAATCGGCTTGGTGACTTCCAGATACCAGTCGCAGAAACTGCCCCAGGCGGTCGCGTACAGCAGATTGGCTGCATCGTTGAAGCGATAGGCGGCGAGTGCTTCTTCCAGCTTGGCGCGTAGCCCCGCAAGCTCGCCGATGATCCAGCGGTTCACGGTGCCTTTTGCCTGGGCCGGATCGAAATCGGCCACGCGGGCGCAGCCGTTCATCTCGGCAAAGCGGGTGGCGTTCCACAGTTTCGTTGCGAAATTGCGATAGCCTTCAACCCGTTGGGTGGAGATCTTCACGTCCCGGCCCGGTGCCGCCATCGCCGCCATGGTAAAGCGCAGCGCGTCGCAGCCGTATTTGTCGATCAAATCGAGGGGATCGACGACATTCCCCTTCGATTTGGACATTTTCTGGCCCTTTTCGTCACGGACCAGCGCATGCACATAGACGGTGCGGAACGGTACATCGCCCATGAAATGCAGGCCCATCATCATCATCCGGGCGACCCAGAAGAAGATAATGTCGAAGCCCGTCACCAGCACGTCGCCGGGGTAATAGCGCGCCAGATCGGGCGTTTTCTCCGGCCAGCCCAGGGTCGAGAACGGGAAAAGCGCCGAGCTGAACCAGGTATCCAGCACGTCGCTGTCGCGCGTCAGGGCCGTCGTGCTGCCGTAATGCTTATCCGCCTGGGCTTGCGCGTCGGCTTCGAGTTCAGCCACAAAAATCTTGCCGTCAGGCCCATACCACGCCGGAATCTGGTGCCCCCACCAGAGTTGGCGCGAAATGCACCAGGGTTGGATGTTGCGCATCCACTGGTAATAAGTATTGGTCCACTGCTCCGGCACGAACTTGGTGCGGCCATTTTCGACGGCCTCCAGCGCCGGTTTCGCCAGGGTCGGCGCGTCGCAATACCATTGATCGGTCAGCCACGGCTCGATCACCACGCCCGAACGGTCGCCGTGGGGCACCATATGGGTATGAGGTTCGACCTTAACCAGAATTTCTTGTTCTTCAAGCGCTTGCACGAGTTTCTTACGCGCTTCGAACCGATCCATGCCGCGATATTCGTCGGGCACTTGATCGTTCAGGCGCGCGTCGCGGTCAAAGATGTTCACAAGCGCAAGGCCATGCCGCCGACCAACTTCGAAATCGTTGAAATCATGGGCCGGGGTGAGTTTCACCGCGCCGGTGCCCTTTTCGGGATCGGAGTATTCGTCGGCAACAATCTGAATACGGCGACCGACCAGCGGCAGAATCGCGTATTTGCCGACGAGGTCCGCGTAGCGTTCGTCCTCCGGATTCACCGCAATGCCGGTATCGCCGAACATGGTTTCCGGGCGCGTGGTCGCCACCGTAATGAAGCGATCCGGCTGGCCTTCGATAGGATAGCGCAGGTGCCAGAGGTTGCCCTTCACTTCCTTGGGTTCGACTTCCAGGTCGGAAATGGCGGTGTGCAGCTTCGGATCCCAGTTCACCAAGCGCTTATCGCGGTAGATGAGCCCCTGGTTGTAGAGGTCGACGAAAACCTTGCGGACCGCCGCCGACATGCCCTCGTCCATCGTGAAGCGTTCGCGCGGCCAATCGGCGGAGGCCCCCAGGCGGCGCAACTGGCGCACGATGGTGCCGCCCGATTCCTCTTTCCACTCCCAAATTTTCTCGATGAAAGCCTCGCGCCCCATCTCCACGCGGCGCTTGCCCTCGGCCTCAAGCTTGCGTTCGACCACCATCTGCGTCGCGATCCCAGCGTGGTCGGTGCCCGGTTGCCACAGGGCATCGAAGCCGCGCGCCCGATGATAGCGGATCAACACGTCTTGCAGCGTCATCGTCAGCCCGTGACCGATATGAAGGCTGCCGGTCACATTCGGCGGCGGCATCATGATCGTATAGGGCGTCTTGCTCCCCGTCCCGGTTGCCGCGAACCCGCCGCTTTGCTCCCACATCGGGTACAAACGGCTTTCCAAATCGGCGGGGGTATAGGTTTTTTCGAGCATCGGGAACCCTTTGGAGATCGACTTTAAGACGGCAAAACGGCCGCAGAGCTTGCGCCCGCGCGGCCGTTAGCACTCTAGAGAAAAAGAAGCGTTTAGCGGCGGCGACCGGATGCGGCGAGGCGTTGGATTTCCTCGCGGACCATCGTTTCCACCATCGGCGGCAGGTTGCGGTCCAACCACTCCCGCAGAACCGGCTTCAGCGCTTCGCGTACCAACTCGTCCAGCGTGGGGTTCGAGCCCCCGGAGGCGCGCATAACGGCGGCGGCGGGCGAATCATCCTCATCCGGCTCTTGCAGTTTTGCAAAAGCCCGGCTGGCCGCGCTGGCCGAGTCCGGGGACATCAGGCATCGTCATCAAAACTCATGCTTGCTGCCTTTTTGCCTGTCTCGAATGAACCCGCATCGAACGTGGGGCCTGCCCTCTTTACCGGAACATCATCGTCTTTCGCCGAAGGGGGCGGCAGATCGTCGAAGTCCATGCTGAAGGAAGGCTTCGGTGCTTCCACCGCCTCCATGCCCAAGCTGCGGGCCATTTCCATATCGTCGTCTTCGTCGTCGGAATCGGCCCGCTGTGTCAGATCGAACACATCGGCCCGCATGGTTCCAGCCGCAGGCGCAGGGGCCGAAGCCTCAGCGTCATCCGCCTGAGCACCGTCCCCATCTTCCGATATGATACGGCGGATGGAGGCGAGGATTTCCTCCATCGACGGTTCTTGATGGGGTTTCGGGTCGCTCATCGCTTCCTCATGCTACGCAAACACTTATGGCAATGACTTTAGTCAAAGCTTTGACCGTTTGCCAATCGGAAGAATCGAAATTTGCGCTTATTCCTGCGCAATACCGGTCCCAATCCATTTTCCGTCGACCGCGCGGTAGTTTTCTTCAACGTCATACAGCGGAACCGAGAGGCCCAACTGACGCGCGGTCAGCCGACCCGTTGCACTGAGCAACGAATAAGCCGCCACCTGCTCGTCACGCTTGGAGCGCACCATCGACACGCGGGCGTTCAAAAGCTCTTGTTCGGCGTTCAGCACGTCGAGCGTGGTGCGCGAGCCGACGACGGCTTCCTGCCGCACGCCTTCGAGCGCGATTTCGTTAGCCCGGATTTGCGCTGCGAGCGATTCGATGCGGGCCTGGGCCGATTTCATCTGCTCGTAAGCCTGGGTCGCCTGCTCAACCGCCGACCGGCGTTGCGTATCGATATCGGTTCGGCGCTGCCCCGCCGTCTGCTTTGCCGAGCGAACGCGCGAATAGGTGCTGCCGCCTTCGTATAAGGGGGCCGAAAGCTGTACGGTCAGACTGGCCGAGGAGGTGCGTTCGACGCCGATCTGCTGATCGTGGCGACGGCTGATATCGCCAACGAGGCTGACGGTCGGCAGCAGTTCGCCGCGCACTTCATCCACCGTTAACTTGGCGACGCCTTCATCATATTGGGCGGCCGTAATCACCGGATTATTGGCCTGGGCCAACTCGCGCGCTTCTTCCAGCGAGACCGGCAGCAGTTGCAGCGGCACAGTCGGCGTTGAAAGATTGGTGGCTTCGAGCCCGGTCGAGCGCGTGAAGCTGGCTTTAGAGGAGCGCAATTGGCCTTCCGCCGCCTGCCGATCCGCAATCACGCTGGCAAGGCGGGCTTCGGCTTGGCTCACGTCGGTCCGGGTGACTTCGCCGACGCGGAACCGATCCTGCGCCGCCTGCAACTGCTGTTGCAGCACGAGTTCGTTGTTCGCATTCAGCTCAACGACGGCCTGATCGCGGATCACGTTCACATAGAAGGTTGCCGTATCGAGGAAAATCTGCTGTTCGGTCGCGGTTAAGCGCGCCCGTTCGGCCTGAATTTCATTCTTAGCCCGCTCGGTCCCGGCGGTGGTCCGCCCGCCGCGATACAGCGGCTGCGTCACGGAAACACCATAGCTCTTCGGCGTCAGGTTTTGCTTGGTCGTGCGGGTCGAGACCTGCTCCGTCCGCAAGCGCCCGACCGAGGCCGAGGAAGAGACCGTGGGCCGCCACCCGGCTTGCGCCTGCGGCAAGCGCTCATCGGTCGCCCGCAACCGTGCCCGGCCCGATAAAAGCTGCGGGTTGGTTTGATAGGATTGCGTCCAAGATTGGTCCAGCGTTTGTGCCATCGCGGGCACCGCTCCCATCGTTCCCAACAATAAGGCTGCCGACAGGCTCCCCATCAGGATTCCACGACGCGCAGAAAACACCATCTTCGACCTCTCCCATCAGGGCCAATCGCCTCAGGACAGGGCCTGAGCGCGATCACGTACTGTAATTACGGTTACAAACTTAATAGCGCGACAGGCTCGGGTCAACCTCCGAAGCCCATCGATCGATACCGCCCGCTAAGTTAACC
>NZ_LAJY01000080.1 GCF_000963705.1 Elstera litoralis
ACGCCTTTATCGCGGCATCCTGCTCGGCGTTGCTTGATCCTGCCGGTTAAAGCCAGCGCGGCCTTGGAGTTGATTACTGGCAACGATTATGTCCCCTATACCGATCAAAGACTGCCGGAGGGCGGATTCGCCTCCGAAATGGTCCGCGAGATCATGCAGGATATGGGAATCACGATCACGTTGCGGTTTCTGCCGTGGAAACGGGGTTTCGAGTTGACCGAAGCCGGGGACGCAATGGCGACGTTTCCTTACGCTCCCAGTATTGATCGCGCCAAAGTTATGATCTATTCTGAATCGCTTTTTGCGCTCAAATCGAGAGTCTTTTACAATAAAGAACATCCATTCGTTTATAAAAATGTCGACAGTCTCAAGGGAAAAAGTTTTTGCAACCCGCGCGGGTACGTCATTTATGATGAAATCCGCGAACCGCTGCTGCGCGGCGACATAAAAATCGAAGAGCCGTCCGATATGGGCAGTTGTGCGCGCATCCTGGCTGCGGGGCGGGTTAATTTTATCATCACCGACACGTTTACCTTACAGGATGTCGCTTTGCAGTCGGGCGTGTGGGACAAGCTCGCCGCTTCAGACAAGATTTTTACCGAGAAGACCAATCATCTGATCGTTGGTAAAAAACACTAAAGATGGCGCCGCCTTCATCCAGAACTTCAATGTCTCGCTGCGGAAATTTAAAAAATCGCCGATATTTTTTAAGTTGATCGATAAATACGGTCTTGCCGATACCATCCGTTAAATAATCGACGTGCGGTTTGCCGGCTGGATTGAGCCCGCAAACCGCACACCAATCGTTTTAACGGCTTTCGAGTTGCTGCGCGTGAACGACCGCCGTGGCGATCATGTTGAGAACCCCGCGCACCGTAACGGAGGGCGTGAGGATATGTGCGGGCTTGGCCGCCCCCAACAGCATCGGGCCGATGGAGAGCCCTTCCGACGTCGATTTTAGCAGATTGAAGGAAATATTGGCCGCATCCAGCCCTGGCATAATCAGCAGATTGGCCGAACCCTTCAGGCGCGAGCCGGGGAAGACCCTATTGCGGATTTCCTCGTTCAAAGCGCTATCAGCGTGCATTTCGCCTTCCACTTCCATATCGGGGAAGCGTTCAACGATAAGGTCCAGCGCCTCATGCATCTTAACCGCCGAGGGCGCGTCCGACCCACCGAAGTTGGAGTGGGAGAGCAGCGCCACTTTCGGCGGCAGGCCGAAACGCCGCACCACATCCGCCGCCAGAATCGTCATCTCCGCAAGTTGGGCCGCCGTCGGATCGCGCTGCACATGAGTATCGCAGACGAAATAAGTCCCCTTCGGCAGAATTAGGGCATTGAGCGCATAGAAGCCCGACACGCCCCGCGCCCGGCCAATGACCTCGGCGATATGGTTGAGATGGCGGTGATAGCGGCCGATGGTGCCGCAAATCAACGCATCGGCCTCGCCCCGTCGCAGCATCAGCGCCGCGATGACCGTATTACGCGTCCGCACAATCTGGCGGGCATTGTCGGGCGACACGCCGCGCCGCGCCATCAGGCTGTGATAAAGTGCCGAATATTCATTGTAGCGCGGGTCGGAATTGGGGTTACAAACCTCGACATTCTCGCCCAGCTTCAGGCGCAGCCCCAAGCGGGCCACCCGGCTTTCGATCACATCGGGGCGACCGATCAGAATCGGATGGCAGAGCTTTTCATCGAGCGCCTGCTGAACCGCGCGCAACACGCGCTCCTCCTCCCCTTCGGCGAAGACAACCCGGCGCGGGTCGCGCTTGGCCGCATCGAAGATCGGGCGGGCGAGTTGGCCGGAGCGGTAGACGAATTCGCTCAAATGGTCGCGGTACGCGTCGAAATCCTCAATCGGGCGCGTGGCAACGCCGCTATCCATCGCGGCTTTGGCGACCGCCGGGGCGATTTCCACGATGAGGCGCGGATCGAAGGGTTTCGGGATGAGATATTCCGGGCCAAACTTCAGGTCTTCGTCGGAATAGGCATTGGCGACGATTTCGGAGGCTTCCGCCATCGCAAGATCGGCAATCGCCTTCACGCAGGCGATCTTCATTGCCTCGTTAATCACCGTCGCGCCCACGTCCAACGCGCCCCGGAAGATGAAGGGGAAGCAGAGGACGTTATTGACCTGATTGGGATAGTCCGACCGGCCCGTCGCCACAATGGCATCCGGGCGGATTGCCTTCACCTCGTCGGGCATGATTTCGGGCGTCGGATTGGCCAGGGCCATGATGATCGGGCGCGCGCCCATCGCCATAACCATATCGGGCTTCAACACGCGCGGCGCGGAAAGACCCAAGAAAATATCGGCCCCGACGATGGCATCGGCCAGCCCGCGCGCATTGGTGTCGCGCGCATAGCGCTCCTTGCGCGGGTCCATCAACTCGACGCGGCCCTTATAGACCACGCCCGCGAGATCGGTGACGGTGATGTTCTCGAGCGGCAAGCCCATATCGACCAGCAGATCGAGGCAGGCAAGCGCCGCCGCGCCCGCGCCGGAGGTGACGAGCTTCACATCCTTCAGTTCTTTGCCAACAACGCGCAGACCGTTGAGAATGGCCGCGCCGACGATAATGGCGGTGCCGTGCTGATCGTCGTGGAAGACCGGGATTTTCATCCGCGCGCGCAGGCGCGATTCGATTTCGAAACATTCCGGCGCTTTGAAATCTTCGAGGTTGATGCCGCCGAAGGTGGGCTCCAGCGCGGCAATCACTTCCACCGCCTTATCGGGGTGGTCGGCGTCGATTTCGATATCGAACACGTCGATCCCGGCGAATTTCTTGAACAGAACCGCCTTGCCTTCCATCACCGGCTTCGAGGCCAGCGGGCCGATGGCGCCAAGCCCCAACACCGCCGTGCCATTGCTGATAACAGCGACCAGATTGGCGCGCGCCGTATATTTCGCCGCATTGGCCGGATCGGCGACGATCTCGGCGCAGGCATAGGCCACGCCGGGCGAATAGGCCAAGGCAAGGTCGCGCTGGGTTGCCATCGATTTGGTTGGCATAATCGCCAACTTCCCCGGTTGCGGCAGACGGTGATACTCAAGCGCGGCTTCGCGGATATCCTCAGCCATTGATGGCCATCCTCCCTGTGAACCCTCTCCGGGGCAGCGGAGAGGGTCTTTGATGTTTCTCGTTACCCTACGCACTTAGACGACGACAAGCGCAAGATTCTATCGTCTGAGGCGCTTCTGCGTGTCGATGAGGGCATGGCGGCGGCCCGTTTGGCAATAAGGAGAAACCGAAGGGCCGACCCTGGTTAAACGCTGCCCTCTGTCTCGACCACGAGGATACGCGCTTCCCCGCGCGGATGGGCCACATGCTCGCAGCCCAACCCGGCGAAGAAAATATCGCCCGCATGCAGGGCGACTTGCTTCGCTTCGCCCGCGTCGCGGTAGTGCATATCGACGGTACCATCGAGCACGGCAAACACCTCTTCGCCGTCGTTAACGTGCCACTTATAGGGCTGATCGGTCCAATGTAGGCGGGTGGTGACGCCGCCCATCGTGGCGATATCGAGCGCGCCCCAGGCGCGGCCAGCGGTAAACTCTTTGCTGCGGATGATCTTCTGCGACATGGGGCGATAAGTCTCCCGATGGGGTTGGCCCTTGAGCATAGAGCACAAAAAACCCCGCTAGGCGAACCTAGCAGGGTTTTTTGTGTATGGTGCGGTCGAGAAGACTCGAACTTCCACGGGTTGCCCCACAGCGACCTCAACGCTGCGCGTCTACCAATTCCGCCACGACCGCATCGCACGAAAGGGGCCGTTATCCGGCCCGGGGCCAAGCGTTTAGCAAATCCCTGGACAGACGGCAAGAGGCATCTTATGGGCTATCCTAAACACGCTTGCACGGTGCCGCGTCTCGCCCAATCTATCGGCGGAACGCTTGCCCCAGCCGAGGATATTTTTGATGGAATGGCGCGTTACGCCCGGCCTAACCCCCTACCCCGAGGCGCTCGCGGCGATGGACGCCCGCGCCGATGCGATCCACGCGGGCACGGCGGACGAGTTGATCTGGCTGCTCGAACACCCCCCGCTGTATACGGCAGGCACGTCCGCCCAAGCCGAAGATCTGCTCGATCCGCGCTTCCCGGTCTATGACGCCGGGCGCGGCGGGCAATATACCTACCACGGCCCCGGTCAGCGCGTGGTCTATCTGATGCTCGATCTCAAGGCGCGCGGGCGCGACGTACGCGCCTATGTGACGAGCTTGGAAGAATGGATCATTCAGTCCCTCGCTCGCCTCGGCGTCATCGGCGAGCGGCGGCAGGGGCGCGTCGGCATCTGGGTGCAACGCGGACCACTCAAGGAAGATAAGATTGCCGCCATCGGCGTGCGTATCCGCCGCTGGGTGACGCTGCACGGCATCGCCATCAACGTGAGCCCGGACCTTGGCCATTTCACCGGGATCGTGCCCTGCGGCATCCAGGAGCATGGCGTGACCTCGCTCGCCGACCTCGGCCTTACTGCCAGCTTGGCCGATCTGGATGCCGCCCTTGCCGCCACCCGGCCAACGCTGTTCCCCAATCTCTAAAACGCAAAAAGCCCCTCCCCGGCGAACCGGAGAGGGGTCAAGGTCAACCCTCGGGGAGGGTGTTTAAGCGTTGGTATCGTTATCCTTGGTTTCCGGCAGCAGGAAGGCCCCGATGACGAAGCAACCGACCGCGATGATGATCGGATACCAAAGCCCGTAGTAAATATCGCCCTGCATCGCCACCAGCGCGAAGCTGATCGACGGCAGGAAGCCCCCGAACCAACCATTCCCAATGTGGTACGGCAGCGACATAGAGGTGTAGCGAATGCGCGTCGGGAAAAGCTCGACCAGCATCGCCGCAATCGGGCCGTATACCATCGTCACGTACAGAACGAGGATAACA
>NZ_LAJY01000800.1 GCF_000963705.1 Elstera litoralis
GTCGATGAGGTGGTAATATGGTTTTTGACCCGGCCATCAACGAAAGACGCCGGTGACGATATGGTTCTAGAAGCTGCCGTGAACGGTCGTGCGGATGCGATTGTAACGGAGAATATCGCTGATTTTGGCGATGGGGCTTTGAGGTACGGCATTCGGGTTTTGAAGCCGGGTGAAGCGCTTCAGCAGGTGAGGGGAATGACGCGATGACGGCTCTTCATATTACCGATACAGCTACTGTTCGGAAGGCTGAGGCCATTGCGAAGATGCGCGGTATCCCGGCTGAACAGGCATTGAGTGAGATGGTATCCGCAGCTTACGAAGCGCAGACCTATTTCGCTGACAGAGCGCGTCGGGGAGACCCGGAGAAGGCTCTTGCGATACTGGCTCGGCTTGGGGTGGGGAATGAGCCGGATGAAGGGGATGAGTTGCCGTGAGACCAGCATTAAGAAAAAAATGATTTATATGAACACCACATCTTTGAAATAAAGATGTTCAAATATTTTAAGGGGGCGGTATGTCCAAAGAAAATAAACACGATTTGCACGTTTTTATGGATCAAATAACAGAAGAAATGATGTCTGAATACAATAGGATATATGCTAAAGCTGCTGCGGATCCTGGCACCGCTGGTGATGAAGGTGAGGAAAATTGGGCAACTTTATTTAGAGATTGGCTACCGCCTGCCTACCAAGTCCGAACGAAAGGACGGTTGATAAACCCTGACGGTTCAATGTCACCCCAGGTTGACGTAGTGATTCTAAAACCTTCCTATCCGCAG
>NZ_LAJY01000801.1 GCF_000963705.1 Elstera litoralis
CTACGCTCAATGATCCCCACCAGAGGGACCACCGGTCCACCCGGAATCGCCCATCCCATTGTAAAAACTGTCATTCGGGCTGCTGGCTGAAAAAGCACCTGTAACAGCATTTGTAACGGTACTGATGCAATCGTAATTCCCGACAAAACCGGCCGCAGCGCCGCCAACAACACCAATAGGATTTCCATCAATCGAGCCAACCGCAGCACCTACCCCGACTGAAGCTGCACAACTTGCTGCGTCCGAACCCCCATCCCCACCGAAAGCAATTCGGGACTTCATCTTCTCAAAGGGCGACAATACGAAATTGCACATCTCTCTGTTCTCCCATTTTGTACAAAACCAACTCAACAAAAAACAAATTACCAAAAAAATCCACAACCTCAACGAGAATTTTTATAATTTCTCACTATTATGGTTGTATGTTTATGATTTATTAACAATCATATGCATGCCTCCGAATTTGCGCCTACCCTCCTTCCGCAGACGGGACTGGTACACTTCTCAGTATCCGCCGGAAAAAGACTCCCTGCTTCCTGTGTTCTGATATAAAGCGAGCCGGATCGGCGTTGCCCGAGCACATGCCAGTTTTGATCTAGTAAAATGAGGGGTAACAACGGTGGATACGCTGTTTTGGCAGGCGGCTTTTCTGGGGCTGGTGGAAGGGCTGACGGAGTTTCTGCCGGTTTCCTCCACCGGGCATCTGATTCTGCTCGGCGATTTGATCGGCTTCCAAGGCCCGCCGGGCAAAGTATTCGAGATC
>NZ_LAJY01000802.1 GCF_000963705.1 Elstera litoralis
TTTTCTCTATTTCACTTACCTCATCTATGCAGTATTTCTTCTTAATCCATTCCTTCGACTCTGTATCATTAGCATGACTCGACAAGCGTTTCATAGATATTCTAGTTTTAATGTCATAATATAACCATAGACAATCTTTGGCATGATCTTGCCCTTGATTATTCAACAGATTTCGCAGATTTTCTAGTTGATTTTTAACTCTTTCTTTATCTTTTTTACTATCTTCAGAGACGGGAACTTCTTTTACAATATCAAACGGCAAAAAATTTTCGACTTCTCGACCCGGCGTTTTCATACGTATTCCCAATAAACTTATGAAGCCCAGATGCCATTCTGCGGAGACGTTGGAGCGTATCGCCAACCCCCCCAGTTGGTGTAATTTTGTCGTTATCACATATACATACCACGATATACCGCGACTCTATTTTTGCCATAAGCTGATCAGAAATACTATTACCCCCTCCAAAACCAGCTTCATATGAAATCTTCTTCAGACCGACTCTCTTAGCAACTGCCTTGATCATGAAGTCATACATTTCAATTTCCTTCCCCTCAACAATCAATATTGGTTTCTCTTTGTAATTTGACTTCAGAAACGCTCTCAATCCAATTGAGTAATTATTCTCATCGACACATTCTAAAACCGCATCTTGATCGTATAAAACTCTCAGTACAGGAATGTTTGCCTTGAGTACAACACCACCCCTAGATGAATATTTTTCGGCAATTGAGTCTAAAACGTCTCTGAGATGTCCCACTAAGAATACCGCTCTCCCTAATAACTTTAACTGCCAATCTTTCAAAAACAACATGATGCTTACCGTCAAGATGCGCATCAATCAATGCAACTATTACATTATGAGCATCGTCCTCATACTGTTCCGAAATCGTATTTATTTTCCAGTCGATGTGAATAATCATTTTATCCTCACAACCGATTAAATA
>NZ_LAJY01000803.1 GCF_000963705.1 Elstera litoralis
GCAACCTTGCTCGATCAAGATAGTATTTCGCGCCGAAGGCAGGCACAACGCCGCGAGGCTCTTCTTGTTCTGAGGGTGAGCCTCAATCAATTGGCGCATAGTCTTGCGAACCTTGTTCAACCATCCTCTGGGCTCGACACAACATCGGCTTGGCGGGCAGCCAATGAGCTATTTGATAATGCTGAGGGGCGCGATTTGCGTTTGTTGCTCGCCGACAGTCTGGCAAGAGAAGAAGCTTCCCTGCGGGAAAAGCGCGCGGACACTGACGATACGTTGGCCTGGCTTCGACAGCTTTGGATTGGAACAACGACCTTCCTTGTTCTCACAGCCCTCGTCCTCACCATCAGTTTCGCGCGTACCCTTAGGCGGCCTCTTATGGCGCTGACCGAGGGGGCCGCAGCCCTGCGCGACGGTCAATTATCCCATCGAATCTTACTCCGGGGATCTGATGAGTTTTCGGAGGTCGCGCGTAGCATGAATAGTATGGCAGAGGAATTGTCGGCACACCGCGCCCGAGAGTTGCAGGCGCGTCAAGCGCTTGAGGAACAGGTTGCCTGCCGGACAAAAGAGCTAACCATAGCGCTCAATGCTCAGAAAGACGCTGAAGCGCGCCGTCGCCAACTTTTTGCCGACATCAGTCACGAACTCAGGACCCCAACAACCGCCATTCGGGGTGAGGCTCAAATTGCGTTGCGCGGGGAAGAAAAACCTTCCGAAGAATATAGAGATTCCTTACGGCGTATCGACGATGCGACCCAACAACTGGGTAAGATAATCGATGATCTCTTGACTATGGCACGCAGTGATATTGATACATTATCTCTACACAGATCGTTGATTGACATCAGAGATGTTCTTAAGGACGTTGTATCTCTTGGTATGGCGATGGCAAAAACCTATAATGTGCAGATTACCAGTGAACCTTKGCC
>NZ_LAJY01000804.1 GCF_000963705.1 Elstera litoralis
TGTTGAATTTCCAAGAAATCGATAATGGTTTCGACATCACGGCGATGGGAAAGTTCTTCCCGCCGCGCGCCGGTAAGCCAATAGAGCGCCCCGGTGAAGAAATTATTCTTCAGAAGATGGTGACGGCCGACCATAATATTATCGAGCACGCTCATATGGCCGAACAAGGCTAGGTTCTGGAAGGTGCGGCCAATGCCCAAATCGGCGCGCTTATTCGGCTTCAGCGCCGTTACATCGCGGCCTTTGAAACGCACCTTACCGTCGGACGGCGTGTAGCGCCCCGAGATGCAGTTCAGCATCGAGGTTTTACCCGCGCCATTCGGCCCGATGATCGAAAAAATCTCACCCTTGCGGACAGTGAAGCTTACGTCCGTGAGAGCACGGATGCCCCCAAAGCGCAGCGACACTCCCGCCACGTCAAGCAACGGTTCCGTCACGTTTCCCCCCATTTCAGGGCTGCGCATTGTAATTTTGCTGCGCTTATACCCCGGTTCCTGATAGAGAGTGTTATCCGCACCCGTAAAGTGTCAAGGTGATTCGTGCGGGGGAATGCCCCTATCTCAGCGCTTTTGCAGCGCAAAAACATGACGTGCGCGTTAAGTTTTAACCGAAAATAACACGCCTAAACGACCTCAAAACCTGCTGTGCCGCCCTGGGGCTGAAAAACCATCGCGGCACGCCCGGTGCCCCCGATGGTTTTCCTGCACATCCCTTGTGTAAAAATATGCCCCTTACGCATCGACGTAATAGGCGATCCCTTCATCGACAAAGCCGACGAGCTTGGCCACCGCCGCCCGTTCCGTCGCGCTCGCCGTATAGAAATGCGTGCCGGTGTTGGTGTTGTAGAAGCGGTAGAGCGGGTCGAGCCACGACGCTGCCTGGGTTGCGCTCGCCTGATAGGCAACGCCATCGTAATTATACTGGGCGAGTTGCTGCACAGCGTCGCGCTCGCTCGAACTTGCCGTGTAGAAATGCGTCCCCGTGCTGGTATTGTAAAACCGATAGACGGAAATTGTGGTTCCGCTCGCAACAGTGCGGAAGGCTTCGCCTTCGTTGACATAGCTGGTGGCCCCGCTCAGAACCGCCTCCCGTTCCTGGGCGTTATTCGTATAGAAAT
>NZ_LAJY01000805.1 GCF_000963705.1 Elstera litoralis
CTCACTCTTTTAAAGGTCGCCACTGAGTGCAACCTTAAGATCGGTATCGTGACTTCCAATATGTCTTACCTCGCGGCGGCTTGGGTAAATCGATTAAATATTGAGAGTAATATCGATATTATTATCGGCGGAGATACCGTCAACCTCGGAAAACCTCATCCCGAGCCCTATTTAAGCGCTTTGCAGCAAACTCGCTGCTTGGCATCGCGGTCCTTCGCCGTGGAAGATAGTTTAACGGGAATTCGGGCAGCAGACGCCGCAGGCTTGAAGAGTTTCTTCTTGTCTGATGTAAATGACCCACGATTACACAATACTATAAATGTAAAAAATTTGGATGAGGTTTCCAGTATTATTCTTTCTTCTTACCAGAATGGTTTTTAATTATGACTAAAACTCGTGTTTTCCCATTAAATAAATGCTGCGACATCAAAATTCTACCCCCGTATCAATTTCCATACTCTTTAAACGACGAGTTAAACCGTATATGGAATGAAGAGTTTAAAAAAAAAAAAAATGGCTTAATCACGAATGATCCCGTTTTTAGTTTGTCGGGACATACGCAAAACACCCTAACGATCCAAGAGATTGATTACCGGACAGTCATTGCTCGCCGCCTCAATCCTGATATTTTTATTAATCTACCTGAAATTCGTCCTTTAGCCGTTACGGGTATTCTCATTTCTCCCGCTGGACTCGTCCTGGGCCGGAGAAGCAATAAATGTTTC
>NZ_LAJY01000806.1 GCF_000963705.1 Elstera litoralis
GGCGCTTGGCAAGGGTCTCGTAGTAGGTTGATGGGGCAATCGGCAGCAGCCTGCAGATCGGCTCGACCCCGAACACACCACGGTGTTCGTCGATGAACGAGATCATCGTTTGAAGGGGCGGTCGAGCTCCGCCATCGCGAAATAAGCGGAGGCTTTACGCAGAATCTCGTTGGCTTGACGAAGCTCGCGGTTTTCCCGCTCCAAAGCCTTCATCTTCTCGGCGACGTCGCTCGGCAGGCCTGCCCGTTTGCCAGCGTCTACCTCGGTCTGCTTTACCCACGCGTGCAGCGTAGCGGCTGAGCAGCCGATCTTGGCCGCGATGGATGACACCGCAGCCCACCGTGACGGGTGCTCGGCTTCGTGATCCAGCACCATGCGAATGGCACGCTGGCGGACTTCAGCGGAAAACTTGTTCGTGGTCTTGCTCATAGTGGCTCAACTTTCTCAGAAGTTGGAGCCTCCGGCAAACCCGGCGCGGTTCAGGATTAAGCTCGGCCCTGGTGAATGACGGTGGCAATGAAGATAATGAAATCCTTTCTTTTCATTGCTTTGAACGATTGAATCATTATCGTCGTCATCGGAATGAGGTTGAGATGATTCATTATCATCTAGATCCGTTTTATCGGGATTGATTGCGGTTCTTGAAAACACGCATCGGCTGCACGTTAGGTTTTGCAACGGGTTCGGGGGTTCGGTCATAGTTACTCTCCTGCGGTTTCAAGGTGGTTTTCAGGGATTGATTGGCATTGCGATTACGTCTGTGATGGTTTTCGTTATCTGATTTAATATTCGCACTGGGTATCTTGGTTCGGTATTTAGCAAACTCGGCTTCCCTTGTTTGCTTCCATTTCAATTGATCTGCCGTAGATAAGGTATTGATATAGATTCCGTTCTTAGCGGCTATATCAATATACGTGTTATACTTCTCTTTATTCTTGATGTTGATTACGAAAGATGCGCCAAATTTGGCTTGGGCTATTTTGAGATTGGCAAGAATAGAAGCATCGTCATTCCGAATGAGTTTAAGCTCTGAACCTTTGTCGATGCTGATTGTTTGATTATCTTTTTGGTATTCAATGGTTCCGTCATTCGCGTGATGAATTTTAATAGAAGTCATTAACGAAGCGGTATCGGGCTTCTTTTCTGGTTCTTTTAATCGTTTGAGGCGTTCGGCGGCTTTTGGATTGCTTTTAGCTTCAGAAAGAAGCCATTCGCGCCATGATGGGAATGAAAGCGATTTAGAAAGCGATTTGCGTTCGGATGAATGCTTTTGTTCCAATAGCTCTCTCGATTGAGCGGCCTTCAATGCGCGTTCGGAATCGAGACGTAACCGGGTTTGGTGGTCGGTAATGGAACGAAGAAGCGTTCTGCGGTCGGTAGCTTGTTGCTTCTTCAGAGCATCCATTTCGGCTTTCTGGCGGTTCCGTAAAGCATCCTTACGGG
>NZ_LAJY01000807.1 GCF_000963705.1 Elstera litoralis
AATCCGTCTGCGCTTTCGATAACGCTTGAGGAGCTTGCGCAAGGCCCTGCTTCGGCGGATACCTTGCTCGTGACAGCAGGGCTTGCAGCAGCCCAGGTTACATTTTTCCTCCCCTGAACGGCAGGTCAGGAGCAAATCCGCGATGTCACGCCTGCCGGATGCCTCCAAAATACTTTGATCTCGTCGTGAGAGTTCGATTGCCCTCTGAAGCGACCCAATATTGGACGAGGAATTCCGCATGATTAGCGCCCCCGTTCGCTGGTGCTGCGAAGGCGGTTCTGCTCCTCGAAGGTGATCACATCGCTAAGACGGTATCGGACGTTCCGCCCAATCACGATGAAGGGACAGCCGGAGCCCCTTAGGCGCTGGGCTTGCAGGGTCCTCGGGCTGACGCCCCACCTATCGGCGAGTTGGGTTTCCGGGATGAGTTTGTCGCCCGAGAATTCAGGCGGATTGCTGGACAGCGATATAGGTTTCGACATAGGCACGTCTCCTCTGAGTGCCTAGTCATTTACACTTCCCCAATCAGCGATTTAACTTGTGCATATATCTATGCACATACCGGGCTCCCGATGCAGCTGGTATGAAGCAGCACGTATAATCATGGAAATCACGCCAACTCCGGCATTCTGATAAAAAATA
>NZ_LAJY01000808.1 GCF_000963705.1 Elstera litoralis
ATTGAAACTATTATTGAGGCATTTATAACATCTACTATCTTTATTCTGAATAACGTGAAGATGCCTTCCTTGTTAAACTCGCGGACGTCACGAATTTCCTATACAAACACTTACGTAGATGGAGTCTCAATCGTTGATGACCAAAGAACCTCCCAGAGGAGATCGATGTTTAAGGGAACCAAACATGAAATCGAGGATGCTCAACAAGCAGAAATCCACAACATATTTACCTTCTTAAACGAGGAAAAACAGGGAGACTTTGAAAAAATAAAAATCGCTATGAAGCGAGTATATTACTCAAAAAGCAGAAGAAATCATAGTGATAGATTATTAGATTTAATGATAGCCGCTGAACTATTATATAATTCAGCCGAAGAAAGCGAACTATCCTTAAGAATACGCCTGAATGCCGCTTTTCATTCTGACGAGCAAGATAAGAAATCTGTCTACCACGCCTTCAAAAAAAGCTTATGACGCTAGAAGCAAGATCGTTCACGGAAGTCTAAAAAAAAATTCCTAATATTGAAGAAATATCTAATAATGTAGAGAAATATCTAATCAATGGAATAATAAAGATCATGCACGAAATTAGAGACGGAACTTATAAAAAGAATATAGACAGAATCGAAGACATGATATCAAAACTGTCGTCTATTGAGAAACCGGATCAGATCAGTAGCAGCGACGCATAGTTTCCTTTGACCGCTGATCTGAGTTTAAGAAAGTAAGGGGCGCATCCATCAAGCGCCCCAAAGGAACAAACCGCCGGATTATTCCTTTAGCGCTTACGCTACGAGAAGAACGCCATTGTCGCTTCGGTCGCCGCCACCCGAGGCAACC
>NZ_LAJY01000809.1 GCF_000963705.1 Elstera litoralis
GGGATTCCTTGTTCCTGATATTCAAATTCGTTGGTTAGTGCATAAGCGCCAAAGCTTCTAACCTCTAATGCAATATCAGATATGCGAGCAGGATTATGCCGCAAGATGAGTTTGTCTGCGACCAAAGCCGCGCGCCCAAAGTACTGGCTATCTAATCTCTTATCACGATTGTCAGCCAAGACTTGAGATAAACTCAAGACCGTTGCCTCAAGCCCCTCCAACAAACCGCTTAAGCGGCCTTGGTCGAAGGGGCGTCCCGAAAAAAACTTAGCTTTTCCTTACGGGCAAATTCCTCGAAGGCTTCGGCGATACCATCCTCCGTCAGCCCATCGTGGTTGAACAGATCGTGCTCCACGATGAAGTGGCCGTGGCTGTCGCGCAAAAAACTTCCGTCGGGGTTTTTGCGATAGACCTTGCGGCCCGAGTTATCGACGCTCTCCACCTGCTGCGTGGCAAAGAAGATATCGTAGTCCTGCACCTTGGGGCACAATGGCCCGAGCGCTGCGTCATCGTTCCATTTCTGGACAAACAGCACGCTGGTCTTGGTGCCTGTGTGGGGCTTAAAGGTATTGGGATGCAACCCGACAACCGCGAGAATGCGGCAGCGTTCCATAATAAACTCGCGCGTCCGCTGGTCGGAG
>NZ_LAJY01000081.1 GCF_000963705.1 Elstera litoralis
ACGGATAGAGCGGTGTTGCCGAGGCCCTTAGGCAAAATTAGCCCGGTAAAATGAATTGAGAATCAAGGTATTACCCCAACAACGCCTGATAAGCTTGTGTATTTAATGGGAATTTTCCCATCGCCACAGGTGTTGTATCTTCGCCACAGCAGATCAAAAAAGCCGCGCCTTCCGTGCAGAGCAGGCTTGCTACGATGTAGGGCAATGGGGTTTTATACGCCTGTCCCGAGCGGGGAGGGCCAGTTAATGGTCCCCCGGAAGGGTTCGTTTTGGGTTGAGTACCACCAAGGGGTATTGACAATGAAAAAGATTCTTCTGGGCACGTCTGCTCTCGTATTGTTCGCTGGTGCCGCTGCTGCACAGCAAGTCACCACGAAGGCTCCCTTCACCGTTACGCTCGGCGGCTCGATCCGTTCGGATTTCATCATCGTCAATGATGATCTCGCCAATCAAGAATCGCGCGAAGCCCGCATTGATTATCGTTTGACGGTTAAGGCCGAAGCCAAAGCCGAAAACGGTCTGGTCTATGGTTTCAGCGGTCGTCTGCGTAACAACCAGGGTAGCTCGGGTGTGAACCCCGGCCAAACCAACCAAGATGTGGTTGGTATGGACGAAAAGTGGGTCTACATGGGCGGCTCGTGGGGTCAGGTTCAGCTCGGCGATGCTTACGCTGCCGATACGCGCCTTGCCGTTCGCGCACCGACCGTCGGTATCGGCCAGGCCGATTACGCTTTCGGGACTGTCACGGGTAACTATCGCTGGGTTCACTTGAACGAAGGTGAAGTCGATACCAAAATCTCGTACATGAGCCCGGTGTTCGCTGGCTTCCAGGCTGGTATCAGCTACACTCCGGAAATGAATTCGCACGGTCGTGATAATGCCCGTTCGAAGTTTGTGACCGGTGCCGACAATAAGTATAGCGACCTGATCTCGATCGGCGCGAGCTATGCTGGCAGCTTCTCCGACATCGGCGTAAAGCTGGGCGGCGGCGTGCAGTTCGGCGATGCCAAGGACACCTCGGCAACCGTGAAAAGCACCTTGGGTGATTACAGCGTGTGGCATGTTGGCGCTCAAGTTAGCTACGCAGGCTTCACCGTTGGCGGTCATTATTCCGATGCCAGCGATTCGATGCGCACCAAGGGTGATGAACTCAGCCATTGGCAGCTCGGTCTGAGCTACGCTGTCGGTCCCTGGGCGGTTGCCGCGAACTATTCGCGCACGGAAACCGACTTTGGCGCGCGTAACACCAAAGACGCCACGGATTATATGTGGGGCGTTGGCGGTGCTTACCAGCTCGCTCCGGGTCTGTCGCTGCAAGCTGACGTTGCCTTCTTCGAAATCGAATCGCCGGTTTCGGGCCTCAAGTCCGGTCAGACGAAGAACGACGGTACGCTCTTCACGTTCCGTACGCGCGTCGATTTCTAATATCGCTTCACTGCGATATGGGATTGGAGAGCGGCTCGCCGCTCTCCCGACCAACGAAAACCCCCGCTTCGGCGGGGGTTTTTGCGTTTGTACGGTCAGGATGCTTGGGTATGGGGTCCGCCCTTGCTAAGCTAATACCCTAGCCGGGGGAACGTTCCATGACCAAAAAATTGGCCTGTCTCTTCGTAGGCCTCAGCTTGCTCGGGGCCTGCGCGGCCCTGGAGCGTGAGCCGTCCGAGGATGAGCTTGAGGCGGCAATTGCCACCAAATTTCGCGACGTGCGCGCGCTGGCAATTCTGCTGCCGGGGCTGGAAAGTTTCGTCGGACTGATCGACGTGCAGGGCGGGCGCAAGCAAGGCTGCCAAGCCACCGACGACGTGCGCCGCTCCGGCTACCGCTGCACGGTCACGCTGGATGTGAAAACACCGCTGACGGTGCTGCACCCAACCCTGGATTTACGCTTCATCAAAACCGCCTCCGGCTGGGCGGTGGCCGATCTGCCTTAGGCTTCTGTATAATTCCGCGCAGGGGGCTGCGTTCAGCGGCCCGCGAATTCACCTTTTGTTGAAATTTTATTGGATTGTTTTTCAACAAAAGGTGAGTATGCGGCCATGACGCTCACGATCCGTCGTACCGCTGAATTTGACCGCTGGATGATCGGCCTTAACGATGATCGCGCCATTGCCCGCATCGAAACCCGATTGACCCGGCTGGGGCAGGGCAATCCGGGCGATGTTGAGCCGATTGGTAGTGGCTTGTTGGAACTGCGGATCGCCTATGGCCCCGGCTATCGGGTGTATTTTGGGCAGCGCGGCAAGCACGTGGTCGTTTTGTTGATCGGGGGCGATAAGCGTACTCAAAACCGCGACATCGCGCAGGCAAAACGCCTTTGGGCAAACTGGCAGGAGGAGAACTAACCGATGACGACAGCCCCCCACGGGACGGAAACGGCTCCAGTCGCCAAGCCGCGCCGCAAGCGCGCCCCAAAAACCGTTATTACCGCGCCCTACGATCCCGCAGACTATCTAACCACGCCCGGACGCATCCAAGCGCTGCTGGAAGTCTCTTTTGAAGAGGAAGACGCGGAAACCAATGGCTATCTTGTGGTCGGTGCCCTCAATGCCATCGTTCGCAAGCGCGGCGTGGCGGAGGTGGCGGCTGCCGCCGGACTGAACCCGACCGGGCTTTACAAAATGCTGTCGCCCGGTCGCCAACCCAGTATCGCCACTGTGCTGCGTGTGATGCGGGCTCTGGGCTACCGGCTCGCCCCGATCCGGCTGGGCGAAGCGGAAGACGGCGCGGAGCACTCTCAATCAGACAACGACGGATAGGTTTAAGCGTGCGCTCGCCGCCATTTCTGCCCCAGCAGCGGGGACAGGCCGGGCCGGTCGGCGGCGGGTTGATAAACGATGCTGAAATCTTTCAGCGCGGCGGCGATGCGGTCGGCGGCGTCGGGCCGGTCGATATCGAAACTGGTGATGCCGCAGCGGGTCATATACAGCAGTTGATCGCGCAGAACCGCCCCCGTGGCGCGGATCTCGCCGGCAAACCCGTAGCGGTCGCGCAGCAACCGGGCCTGACTATAGGCCCGGCCATCGGTGAATTTCGGGAACTCCAGCACCACGAGCGATAGGCGCGGCAGCTTATCGGCGATCATCGCCGGGTCGAGCGTATTGGGCAGGCGCAGGCCGAGCGGGCCGGGGTGATCGGCCACTTGGTCCCATTGCTCCAAACTCACGAGAACGGCGCTGTTTGGGGCGGGTGCGCTCCCCTCTTCCAAAACCTGATAGGGATCGTCGAGCAGACCTTCGGCATTAACCAGCGGCATAAACGCGCTCCTTGAACGGATGGGTGCCGACGCGGCGTACGGTCTCAACGAAGCTTTCGTCCGGCGCGCTGCGCAGGGCAAGATAAGCGTCGAAGACCTTATCGATACCATCGGCGACCGCGTCTTTCGACAGCGACGGGCCGAGGATGGTACCGATGGCGGCGCTGCGGGCGGGATCGTCCCCGGCATGACCGCCGAGGGTAATCTGGTAGAATTCCTCACCGTTCTTATCCACGCCCAACAAGCCGATATGACCGACGTGGTGATGCCCACAGGCGTTGATGCAGCCGGAAATCTTGATCTGCACCGGGCCGATTTCTTCCAACCGCCCCGGCTTGGCGACGCGCGCCGAAATTTCCTGGGCAATCGGAATCGCGCGGGCATTGGCGAGCGCGCAATAATCTAGCCCCGGACAGGCGATGATGTCGGCAGCTGTGTTCAAATGGGCCTCGGCGAAGCCGATGCGCTGCAATTCCGCATAGAGCGCCGGAAGATCGGCCTTGCGCACATGGGGCAGAACCAGATTCTGCACATGGGTCACGCGGATTTCATTGTCGCTATAGCGTTCGGCGAGATCGGCCAGCGCGTCCATCTGGTCGGCGGTGGCATCGCCCGGAATCCCGCCCGCTGGCTTCAGCGTAACGGTGACGATGGCGTAACCGGGCTCCTTATGGGCGGCGAGATTGCTTTTCACCCAGGCGGCGAAAGCCTTATCGGCGGCCAAGGCGGCCTGATAGGCGGCAGGTTCCGGCGGTTGCGGCGCATAGGCGACCGGGGCGAAATGGCTTTCGATGGTTTCGATCAAGTCGGGCGGCAGGGTCAGCGGATCGGCCGCCCGCGCAGCAAACTCCGCCTCCACTTCTTCGCGCATTTTATCGATGCCGATTTCCTGCACCAGAATCTTAATGCGGGCCTTGTAGATATTGTCGCGCCGCCCGTAGCGGTTGTAGACGCGCAAAATCGATTCGAGATAGGTCAGCAACTGCACTTTCGGCAGAAAGTCGCGAATGACCTTGCCGATGATCGGCGTGCGCCCAAGGCCGCCGCCGACGATGATCTCGAAGCCGGTTTCGCCGGCATCGTTCTTCACCAGCCGAATGCCAATATCGTGAATCTTCACGGCGGCCCGGTCGCTTTCCGAACCAGTAATGGCGATTTTAAACTTACGCGGCAGAAAACCGAATTCCGGGTGCAGGGTGGACCATTGCCGAATGATCTCGCCCCAGGGGCGCGGATCTTCGATTTCGTCCAGGGCAACCCCGGCGAATTGGTCGGACGTGACATTGCGGATGCAATTGCCGCTGGTTTGGATGGCGTGCAGATCGGCTTCGGCCAGCAAGGCCAGCGCGTCGGCGGCCTCCTCCAGCTTCACCCAATTATATTGAATGTTCTGGCGGGTGGTGAAATGGCCGTAGCCCTTATCGAACCGCCGCGCCACTTCCGCCAAAACCCGCATTTGCCGCGCATCCAACGTGCCGTAGGGAATGGCGACGCGCAGCATATAGGCGTGAAGCTGAAGGTAGAGGCCGTTTTGCAGGCGCAACGGGCGGAACTGTTCTTCCGTCATATCGCCGGAAATCCGCCGTGCCACTTGATCGCGGAACTGGGTGATGCGTTCGGCGAGAAAGGCCCGGTCGTAATCGTCGTACCGATAAAGCTGGCCCATGTTACGCCGCCTTCGCCTGGGTCAGGCTGGCGGGATTGGTGGGAATATCCACCGTCGGCCCCTCGCCGCGAATGCGCTCGCGCATTTTCAGCGGGCGCGGGCCGTGGGCTGTAGCGTCGGCTTCCACCAGATAGGGGCCGACCAAGGCGGGGTTTTGCACGGCGATGGCGAGCAAAGTTTCGGCCTCGGCAAGGCTGAACAGCGGCGCATCGGCAATCGCCAGCGACCAGGCCGGGCCGAAACCATCCTGCGTGAGCGTGGCGAGGTCTTTGCCGGTGAAGAAAATCACCGCGCCGTCGCGCAGGCGATTGGCAGTCAGTAGGCGCGGTGCGGCGGAGGTTACTTTACGGGGTGTGGCAGACATGAGCTGAACCCTTATTCGGCAGCAAGAGCGGAAATGGCGGCGGTTTCGGGGGCATCGCCCCAATAGCGCGATAGGCGCACGACCGTGCCGATGATGAGCAGCGTCGGGCCGCTGCCATGCTGAAGCGCAAGGCGCGGCAGATCGGCCAAAAGCCCGGTCGAAACCTTTTGATCGGGGCGCGTGCCGTTTTCGATCAACGCAACCGGGGTGTCATCGGCGTGCCCGGCGTCGATCAAGTCGCGCGTGATGCGCGGCGCTTGGGCGAGGCCCATATAGATGGCGACGGTCTTACCGCCCGCTTGCGGCACGCCCGCGCTGGAGAAGGGAACCCCGTCGCGGCCATGCCCCGTGGCGAACACCAAGGCGGAGGCGTGATCGCGGTGGGTCAGCGGAATTTCGGCGCTGGCAGCGCAGCCCAAGGCGGCGGGAAATGCCGGGAATAATGGTGATGGGTAGGCCCGCCGCGCGCACGGCCTCCACCTCTTCCCCACCGCGCCCGAAGACGAACGGGTCGCCGCCCTTGAGGCGAACGACGCGCTTACCGGCCTGGGCGGCTTCCACCAGCAGGCGGCCGATTTGGTCCTGCGGCACGGAATGTTGGGCTTTGCGCTTGCCGACCGGCACCCGCTCGGCATCGCGGCGGATACGGTCGAGAATCGGCTCGGCAACCAACTCGTCGTAGAACACAATATCCGCGTCGGACAGCGCGCGCAGCGCCTTTAGCGTCAGCAACTCGGGATCGCCCGGCCCGGCACCGACAAGCGCAACCGAGCCGCCCTCAACCGTACCGGTTTCCAACAGGTGCGCGGCGGCGTCATCGGCGGCGCGTTCCTGATCGTTCAAGACCAGATCGGCAATCGCCCCGTCGGAGAAATGTTCCAAGACCCGGCGACGCGCTGCCGGGTCGCTCACTCGCCCCCGGACGGGGTCTTTCCAGCGTTCGATGAAACGGGCGAGGTTGCCCAGCCGCGCGGGCAGCAGCCGTTCCAGGCGCTCGCGGACGCGGCGGGCGAGAATCGGGGCGCTGCCGCCGGTACCGATGGCGACCAGAACCGGGTCGCGGTCCACAATCGCGGGCATGAGGAAGCTGGAGAGTTCCGGCCCATCGACGATGTTCACCGGCACACCCACATCTTGCGCGCGGCGGGAGATTTCTGCGTCCTGATCGTCATCGCCGGTGGCGGCGAAAATCACCGCCTGATTGCGGATATCGTCCAACCGAAAGTGCCGACGCAGCAGAATAATCTCGTCCGTTACCGCCGCCGCTTCGATTTCAGCCGTTGGGTCTTTCGCCACTACCGTAATCCGCGCGCCGGTGCGTTTCAGCAGGCGCAGCTTCTGGGTGGCCGCCTCGCCGCCGCCGACGATCAAGGCTTCGCGCTGGTTCAGCGATAAGAAAATCGGCAGGCTGTGCATCGACCCTTCCCCTTTTTACAATCCCATACCGGAATTGCGATTTAACAATTCCACAGGTAGGGCTTTCGGCGGGCCGAGTCAATGGTATTTCACAAATAACATGAATTTTATGGGTTTATGAGAAAAGGCGTCGCAACCGCTGAGCGCGGCGCATTTTAGCCTTATTCTCTGGTACACTGTTAACCGGACGCAATCTGAACCAGCCTCCTGGCTGACATAACAGGTGCGCCGAATGGGTTCGAGCCAGTCTTTTGGGAGAAAAAATCGATGGGTAA
>NZ_LAJY01000810.1 GCF_000963705.1 Elstera litoralis
ATGCGACTGTCGGGCGGCGAAGAGAAAGGCCGTTTAGTGCCAGGCGATGGGCCGAGTTCGTGGCGCTCGATTTTTCTCGGCACCACCAATTTGACCGTCGACGAAATCCTCACGGCCGGAGGAGAGGCAGTAGACGATGCCCACCACGCCCGTGCCATCGACATTCCATTTCCCGAGAAAACGGATGGAATGTTCGAAAACCTGCATGGGTTCGAGTCGGGGGCCTTACTTTCCAATCATCTCAAAAAGGCCAGTGCCGAGCACTATGGCACGCTCATTCAGGCTTTTCTGCAACGGTTGGTTCAGGCCCGCGCGGATGATGAGGCTGGGCTCAGGGAGCAGTTGGAACGGTGGCGGCAGCGGTATATCCGGCGGGCAAGTGCGAAATTTGGGTGCGATGAAGGCAGGGGTCGCCTCCATGAACGCTTTGCGACCGTCTATCTCGGTGCGCGGCTTGCCATCAAGTTTGGGCTGTTGCCTTGGACATGGCGGGAGTTGCGCAAAGCTATCTTGCGATGCGAGCGGGATCATTTCCGCCTGCGGGCTAAACGGGCCCAAAAGGAGCGCGATGGTCTTGCTGCCTTGAAGGCCTATGTGTCTCAGAATCGCATCAAGATGACCCGCGTGGAGCAGGGCAAGGCCTATGATGAGGCTGAACTGACCAAGGCTCTCGGCCTTCTCTGGATCGAGGGAGGTGATCGGATCGTTGGGTTGGGTACTAAGCGCCTACAAGTGATCTGTGGCGGGAAATCTGCCGCCAAGCGGGTGCTTAAGCTTCTGCATCAACAGGGTGCGTTAGTTAGTGAACGCAAGGGTGATCCTCTCAAGGCACAGCAAAAACAGATCGCGACAAAGGGTAGCGCCAAACCCGCCCGACATTATTACCACATGATTAAAATGGATTCTCTGAAATAACTCTCCAGAAAGGCGGTTCAATTGA
>NZ_LAJY01000811.1 GCF_000963705.1 Elstera litoralis
TAGAAAGGTGATATTTGGGCGGTTCTTCTTCTGGCATTTGAATTAGACATGATTGCTTTCTCCTTTAAAATATACCGAAAAACACATCACAAATTTTTCCCCGAAAATTCGGATATTTATAGAAACGGTCGCAATAAGAATATATCTTCCGAAGTGATTCGGGAGAGGGTGTAACGTATTTAGCGCCGTCCAAATATTCCAACCGAGGAATATCATATTCCCCCGTTTTATAAAATTTAGAGAGAATGGAACCGGCTTGATCGGTCAAAATATCACCAACCTTGTCTTGAAATCCCGGTGGCTCAAGCACATTAGTAAATACGCCGTAGATTATTACTTTACGTAAAGCAACGACAATTTCATTCGAACCATATCCGTTGTATCTAGAAATAATATCTGGATTATCTGCAAATTTTTCGTGAAATAGATCGATGAAATAATGCTGATAGCAGATCATATCTTCGATGACCATTAGGTTATCATCTTCGTTTTCACTTCCCGCGTTACCGAAAAAACCGACCTCGGTAAAATCGAGTTGAGAAATATCAAGTTTTTCTGGTTTTCAGAAATTCTGGATTGAAGTCCATCTTGTCACGCATTTCGTTTTGTCCTTTAGTTTGGGGGGTTTGGGGGTAACAACCCCCAACAAGATAGCCCATACGCCGAAGAGGAAAGCCCCCGGCTTTACGATGAGAAGTAGGGCGTTGCTGGCGGTTAGCCAATCATATCTTGTCATAGAAGAAATCAGTATATCACTTTCTGGGTTTGTGCAAGACAATTTGTGGTCAATCGCAAAAAAGTATGGATCAACTCATAATCAATTTATGTATCAGCCATGCGTTAGACATGGATCACACATGGATCAGACAGGGCTTACACATGGATTTATCTTTTTCTGGAACGTCATCACTTTATTAATTGACATAAATCGAATCAGGTTTATATATCACAATAACGCCGCATCAATATGTATTTTTGTTCTCGATCAAATAGCGATCAAATAGCGATCAATTCGCAATCAAATTCATGAAAAGAAAGGAGTAATGCTATGATAGATCTATCAGAAATCGAAAAAG
>NZ_LAJY01000812.1 GCF_000963705.1 Elstera litoralis
GCGCTCGAACTTGGCGGCACCGCCGTTGGCCTTAACCCACTCGTCGAGCACGGCGCTATCGGCCATGACGATATCGAGACGACCATTGGCGAGGTCCAGATTGGCTTCGTCCTGGGTCTTATACTGCTTCAGGCTCACGTCCTTATAACGCGCTTCCATGAACTGCGCGTGGATGGTTTCCACCTGCACGCCCACGGTCTTGCCCTTCAGGGCGTTCTGCTTGAAGCCCGAGCCCGTGCGCGCAATCATCATGCCCGGCGTGAAATAGTAGCGGTCGCTAAAATCGACCTGCTCTTTACGCTTTTCGTTGATGGACATGGAGGCAATGATGGCATCGAACTTCTTGTTCTTCAGCGCGGGAATGATGCCGTCCCAATCCTGAGTAACCCATTCGCACTTGCGCTTCATTTCGGCGCAGAGGGCATCGCCGATATCGATATCGAAGCCCTTCACCTTGCCGTCTTTATCGATGAAATTGAACGGCGGGTAAGCGCCTTCGGTGCCCAACCGCAGCGTTTTTGCGCTTTGCGCATAGGCGCCCGAGGTGAGCGCCACGCCCAAGGTGGCCAAAGCCAGTACAATCTTCTTCACGGTCACTCTCCCAAGTTCCAACGTAAAACCAAATCCTGTTCGGGATTCTATCCCTTGAGCGATGACGACAGGAATTGTCGGCACCGA
>NZ_LAJY01000813.1 GCF_000963705.1 Elstera litoralis
TTCATGGGGCTGAATATCGCGGGCGTTGGCATTGCCGCGACGTTCGAGCTGTTCGTGACCATTCTCGCCGTTTTTGAACTGCTGGTGTTCATGGGCGTCGTCGCCCCCGGCTTCCAGTGGAGCAATTTCACCACTAACGGTTGGGCGGGCGAATCCACCTTTACCATTGGCTCCATCGGCGGGATTTTTGCCGCGATCCCCTTCGCCATCTGGTTCTTCCTCGCGATCGAAGGTGCCGCTATGGCGGCGGAAGAAGTGAAAGAGCCGAAGAAGATCGTTCCGCGCGCCTATATCGCCGGGATTCTGACGCTCGTTTTCCTCGCCTTCGGCACGATGATTTTCGCGGGCGGCGTCGGCGATTGGACAGCCCTGTCCAACATCAACGATCCGCTGCCGCAGGCGATGAAAACCGTCGTAGGGGATTCGTCCGGCTGGTTTCATATGCTGGTGTGGATTGGGATTCTGGGCCTCGTCGCCTCCTTCCACGGCATCATCATGGGCTATTCGCGCCAGATTTTCGCCCTGTCGCGCGCGGGTTTCCTGCCGGGCGTGCTCTCCACCGTTCACCCGACGCGCAAAACCCCCCATTGGGCCATTATCACCGGCGGCGTGATTGGGATTGCCGCGATTTTCTCGGATAATCTTATCACGATCAATGGCACCACCTTGACCGGGAATATCGTCACCATGTCGGTGTTCGGCGCGATTGTGATGTATATCATGAGCATGCTCAGCCTGTTCAAACTGCGCCAGAGCGAGCCGAACCTGGAGCGGCCCTACATCGCCCCGCTATACCCGATCTTCCCGGCGATTGCGCTGGTGACGGGCATCGTCTGCCTTGTCGCGATGATCTATTACAATTTCATCGTCTTCGGCCTGTTCGTCGGCCTGTTTGCCATCGGCTTTGCCTATTACGCCGCAACCGGCCATTTGCGCGCCGGGGCGGAAGGCGATCTGCTGCTCGGCACCAAATAGCGCTAAGGG
>NZ_LAJY01000814.1 GCF_000963705.1 Elstera litoralis
CTTCGCGGCTCATGCGCTCAACCGGGAGCGCGTGGCCCTTAATGATGCCATCGATGCGGGTAATCTGCTGCACCCAACGCCCGAACGGCTTGCGCGAAGCCAGCTCGTCCTTGATTTCCGCGTCGTGGAACACCCGACCCCGTTGCAAATCGACGCCGATCATCATGCCCGGCCCGAGGCGGCCTTTTTCGACGACCGTCTGCTCATCAATCTTCACCATCCCCGCTTCCGAGCCCGCGATCAGCAGCCCGTCGCCGGTGATGACGTAGCGCATCGGGCGCAGGCCGTTGCGGTCCATGCCGCCCAGCACCCAGCGGCCATCATAGGCCGCCAGCGCCGCCGGGCCGTCCCACGGCTCCATCACGCTATTGCAGTAGGAATAGAGGTCGCGCCAGCTATCGGGCGTCGTGCCTTCGTCGGGGTTCCAGGCTTCCGGCACGCAGAGGGTTTTCACCATCGGCAGCGGACGGCCACCGCGAATGAGCAGTTCGAACACAGCATCCAGCGCCGCCGAATCGGAGCTGCCCGGCTGCACCACCGGCTTAATGTCTTCCATCAGATCGCCGAAAACATCGCTCGCCATGCGCGGTTCGTGGCAGGCCATCCAGTTCACATTGCCGCGCAGGGTGTTGATTTCGCCGTTATGGGCGATCACGCGGAAGGGCTGCGCCAACCGCCACGTCGGGAACGTATTGGTCGAATAGCGCTGATGGTAGATGGCGAAGTTCGAAATGAACCGCGCATCCAGCAAATCCGGGTAGAAGGACGTGCATTGCTCGGCCAGGAACATGCCCTTGTAGATGATCGACCGGCACGACAGCGAGCAAATGTAGAAATCATTGATCCGCGCGTCGGCCACGCGCTTTTCGATGCGGCGACGGATGACGAACAAATCGTTTTCGAACTGGCCCTCATTCACCCCGCGCGGGTTGGCAATGATGATCTGTTCGATTTCCGGGCGCGAGGCATTGGCCTTTTCGCCGCAAATATCGACATTCACCGGCACCTGCCGCCAGCCGTGGATAGTATAGCCGAAGTTCAGAATTTCGGCTTCGACGATGCAGCGGCAGCGCTCCTGCGCGTCCAAATCGGTGCGCGGCAGGAAGACCATGCCGACCGCGAGCTTTTCGCCCTCGCGCGCCGGATGGCCGATCTGGCGAACGTAATCGAGGAAGAAGGTCTGCGGCACCTGCAAATGAATGCCCGCGCCGTCGCCGGTCTTACCGTCCGCATCGACCGCGCCGCGATGCCAAATCGACTTCAGCGCCTGAATGGCGGCATCGACCACCGCCCGCGTCGGCTTACCATCAATCGCCGCGATAAAGCCGACGCCGCACGCGTCATGCTCCTCCGAGGGATGATACATCCCGGTCGCGGTCAGATGCGCCTGATTGCGGGCGTAGGCAGCGGTAAAGGCTTCGCCCGATTCGATGATCTCGGTGGTTTGGTTGTTCGTCATGTCCTTTACCCTTTCCTTGCCTGTTCTGCGGCGGCGCAGCGCGTTCTTGCCGTAAATCTTGCTATTTTTGCTCTAGCGATTTCAGAAGATTACCCATGAAGTTATGAGACCAAACTCCTGCCGCCTCCTGCATTTTCGCCGAGACCCGGCGTTGCCGGTCGATGAAAAATCTTGCCGGCGTCCGTGCGAAGAAACGCAATGCTCGCTCTCAAATCTTCTAG
>NZ_LAJY01000815.1 GCF_000963705.1 Elstera litoralis
CCATATTCTGCCGCCCGGCTTCCAGCACGCGGCGCACGTCCGCATCGGAAATCTCGTGACTATCGATCGAAAGCTCGTGCTGGGCGACGCGCGACGAGAGGTTGCCGCCGGTCATGCTGACGATGACGCCCTGAATGGTTTCGCCCGCCATTTGCTCGGCGGCCTGCACGGCAGAGAGGATGTTTTTCTCGGCGGCATCGATATCGGCAATCGTTCCGGCTTTGATGCCTTTCGAGCCAATCATACCGATGCCGGTCACGCGCGGCACACCGCCATCCACCCGCGCAATTAAGCAGGTGGTTTTGGTCGTGCCCAGATCGAGCGTCGCCACAATCCCGTTGCGGGCTTTGGTCGATCCCTTGCGCATGCTCATCCTAACCGTTCCCCCCATCCGCCGCTTTCGGCCCCGCCTGCTTTTGCGCCGCCGCTGCGGCGGGGCTGAGTTGCACGATCATGCGGTCGGCCTGTCGCAAATCGATGGCGACAATGTCCCGATCCAGCAGCTTTTGCTGCCGGTGCAGATCGGCGAGCACCCCCAGGGCGACCGCCGGATTTTCTTCCGGAAGGCGCACGTCGATACCGTTGGTGAGATGCAGATTCCAGCGCCGGTCGCCGACCCGAATAGCGGCAGCGACAAGCGGCTTTATCTGCGGTTCCCCCTCCAGCAGCAGCAGGATTTCTTCCGCCCGCTGTGGAGCCCCTTCGCCGACAATCACCGGCAGCGAGGCAAACTCGCCGCCGGGGTCCATCAGAATGGTTACGCCCTTGGAATCCACCAGGTGGAACCGTCCGCCGTTTTGCCACAGGGCAAAGGGCGACCGTTCCGTGAGACGGACATAAACCGTATCCGGCAGGCGCCGTTCTACGACTGCGGACAGGATCCAGGGAAGCGCTTCCAACCGCTGACGGGCGGCTTCAGCATCGAACCCTAGAATCGCTTCTCCACGCCGAGTTTGCAAGGATTCCATGATCGTTTCGGAGGCGGAACGAATGCGGCCCTCAACGAGAACTTCCTGAACGCGCAGGCCGAAACCCGCACCAACCTGGGCAAAAAAGCCGGGGCGGGGGAGAACAGCGCTGGACGCGGTTTGCATAGGAGCGGCAGGATGTAGCGCAATTGTCCACACCCAGCCCGGCGACAATACCGAGAATCAGCGTCCGCCCGCCGAATAAATGGCTGAAGCCCGCCTCTGG
>NZ_LAJY01000816.1 GCF_000963705.1 Elstera litoralis
CGGAATATCGCGCCATCGAATATCAGCTCAAGCAGTTCGAAACCGAAAAGCCGCGCCGGGACGATGAATCCCGCCACTTCGGGGAACAGTTGGCGGCGGCTATCGGTGGATTGCTGGTCAGTGTGGTGACGGCCGTCACCATTTTTGCGACGATGATGTAAAGGGGCTGTTCCGATGGCTGATATGCTGCGACGCCCAGGCCTGAACCGTGGGCAGAAGAAGAAAACCTCCTCCGTGGCACTCTTGGCCTGGATCATCGTGCCGGTGCTGATGGTTTTTGCCTGGAAGGTGGCCATTCTGGTAACGCTCGGCATGCTGCCGACCTTGGTTGCCCTGGTGATCGACCGCCGCCCGGAAAAATATGCGGCCTATTGCGTCGGCGGTTTCAACCTCTGCGGCCTGGTGCCGTGGGTGGTGAAGCTTTTCGTTGATGGTCAAACCGGCCTTGCGCTGCAACATATTATGACCAACCCCTTCTCGTGGCTGGTGATCTATGGGGCGGCGGCAATGGGCTGGTTGGTCTTCTCCTGGACGCCGGAGCTGGTACTGCGCATGACCGCCTTCCGCGACCGCCAGGAAATTTCCTCGCTGCAAAAGCGCCAGGAAACCTTAGTGGAAGAATGGGGGCCGGATATTATTCCGCCGCGTGCCGAAGAGTTCTAAACACTGATATGAAAAACCCCCGCCGAACCTATGTTCGGCGGGGGTTTTCCTTTTCAGCCGCTTTTCAGTGCGACGAGGAAAGATTGAGTAGCAGCTTTCCCGTTTCCAGGAGCCGGGCTTGAACCGACATCTTCCCCCGCATTGGGGGCTGCTGTCCCAGGAACTCAACCCGCATTCGCACCGAAGCGAAGGTGAGACGACGAAAGCCGATTGGGTAAGAGCTTCCCAGTTTCCCAGGACCGGATTTGAACCGGCACCCTTCCGCCCGTAAAGGCGGCTGCTCTACCAAGGAACCCAACCGATATTCGTCTCACCCAACCGCGGGCGACGAAGGCTGGATTGAGGAAATGTGGGTCTGG
>NZ_LAJY01000817.1 GCF_000963705.1 Elstera litoralis
CTTCGCCGCTGGCTTCCAGGCAGAAGCCGACCGCATCCACATCGAGTAAGCTGGCAAGCTCATCCGTCAGCACCGTAATGAAATCTTCGAAGCTGCGCGCGCCAATGAGGGCGATAATCGCGGCATGCACGCGGCCTTGGCTGACGAGATTATTGCGGCTGGTGGCAATCAGTTTGCGCTGATTGAGCTTGAGGCGGCTAATGTCCGAGCGCAGTTTTTGGACGATGAACTGCTGAAGATCGACAACCCCCTCGCCCATCGCGCGCACGGGCGGTATCAGCACCCCGGCAATATCGGGGTGCCGCACTAGAAAATCGGGATTACGGCGCAGGTAGGTCAGCACGGCGGCATCGGTCAGCGCGTCGGCTTTCACCTTCGCAACCGCTTCCCCTTGCCGTCCGCTCTGCTCTACGCTGCGCTCGTCCATCCGTTTCGTTCCGTTCTAGAGGATCGATTGGCCGGTCGCGGCCCAATCTTTCAAGAAGGTCTCAAGGCCGCGTTCGGTCAGCGGGTGCTTATAGAGCATCCACAGCAGCGACGGCGGCAAGGTCGAAACATCGGCCCCCATCTTGGCGGCTTCGATGATGTGGGTCGGGTTGCGCACCGAGGCGACCAGCACTTCGGTGGTGAAATTCGGATAGGCCGAATAAATCTCGATGATCTCGGCAATCAGGCCCATGCCATCGTGGCCGATATCGTCCAAGCGCCCAACGAAGGGGGAAATAAAGGTCGCGCCCGCTTTGGCCGCCAGCAGCGCTTGCGCCGGGGAGAAGCAGAGGGTGACATTGGTTTGAATGCCCTTATCCGATAAATGCTTGCAGGTCTTGAGCCCATCGACTGTCAGCGGCAGCTTCACCGTGACGTTCTTGGCGATAGCCGCGAGGTGCAGCCCTTCCTTCAGCATCGTGTCGAAATCGGTCGCCGCCACTTCCGCCGAAACGGGGCCTTCGACGATTTCGCAGATTTCCGCGATAACATCCGTGAACTTACGGCCAGTTTTCGCTACCAAGGAGGGATTGGTGGTCACGCCGTCCACCAGCCCGGTGGGCACCAGGGCTTTAATTTCCGCAACGTCGGCCGTGTCGATAAAGAACTTCATCCTGATGCTTCTTYCCTTAGCCTTGGCGGACTGCCCGCCS
>NZ_LAJY01000818.1 GCF_000963705.1 Elstera litoralis
ATTTTGGGGGCGATGCTGCTAACGTGGCATAATATCCATTATTATCAGGAGCTTATGGCTGGGATGCGCAAAGCTATCGAAGAGGATCGATTGGATAGCTTCGCAGCCGAGTTTCACCGGGAGCAAGCGGCGGGAGATTTAGCGCCCTGGCAATAGGATAATTTTCGCCATCCCCGCTTGAACGCCAGATTGCTCCGGCCCACCTGTGCCTAGTCTCAGGTCCGGGCGCGTTATCGGACCCTTAGACGACACCTGTCTTGTGCCATCGAAAGGGACCGTTATGAGCCTATTTTCCATGTTCAAAAGCGATAAGGGCGACCAGATGACCGCCCATAAGGCGTTCGCCATCGCGCTGCTTTACACAATGGCCGCCGATGGCGAGATGGACCCTGAAGAAGTAGGGCATCTGCTGTCCGTAATCGGCGGCGAGCGCGGCAAGGGCGGCAGCATTGGCGTTGGCGCGAATAATCAGGCGCTCTTGAATGCGGCGATGAAATATACCCGCACCCATAGCCACGAGCAGTTCCTGACCGAAGCCACCCCCGTACTGACCACGGCGCAGCGCCTGTGCATTCTGATGAACCTCGTCGATAGCGCGCTCGCCGATGGCGAAGCCGAACCCGAGGAGCGCGAATTCTTCGATAAGGTGCAGAAAGCCTTCGGTATTAGCGATGAAGATTTCCGCCCCTATTTCCAGGTTCTCATGATGAAGAACGACCGGGGCGTGTTCCT
>NZ_LAJY01000819.1 GCF_000963705.1 Elstera litoralis
TGGCGGGCTTGCCAATTTGCAGCGCCCGGATGGCGAAGAGCGCAAGGAAAATCACCGCGAAGGAGACCGCCGATGTCACCGTTCCCAGGGCGTAAATATCGGGCTTGGTGACGGTCGTGGTCAGGCTTTGCAGTTCCAGCGGTAGGCTATTGACCTCGCCGATGGCTTGCGACGAGCGGGCGATTTCATCCCACGACAGGGTAAAGCCGAACAGACCAATCCCGATCACCGAGGCAGAATGATCGGCAGCACGACGAAACGGAATGTCTGCCACGGCGTCGCGCCCAAGTCGCGCGCCGCCTCCTCATAGGCCGGGTTGAAGCGGTTGAAGATGGCGAACATGATGAGCAGGCCGAAGGGCAGCGTCCAGGTCAGATGCGCACCGAGGCCGGAGGTAAACAGCCCCATGAAGGTGGTGTGGGTTTCGGCCAGCCAGTCCGGCCCATAGGCCTTCATCAGATCGTCGAGCAGGCGGAATTCCAGCGCAATGCCGAGCGAGGTGATGATGGAGGGCACGATCAGGCTCGCCACCGCAATATAGAACAGCGCCGCCGCGCCCCGGAAGCTTTTGCGAAAGGCGAGCCCGGCCGACACCGAAATCGCTACCGTGACCACCATCACCACTAAGCCGAGCTTCAATGATCGCACGAAAGCCGCGCCGATATTGACGATTCCGCCGCCGGAAAACAGCTTTTCGAACCAAAACAGCGAGACGCCGTTCATCGGAAAAGTCAGCCCGCCGTCCGGCCCCTGGAAGGACAGAATGAAAATCGCAATCATCGGGCCGTAGAGAAACAACACATAGAGCCCGAAGAAAAGGGCGAGCGCGTAGAAGGACTTGCTGCGCATTCTACAGTTCCTTCCGCACATCAACGAGTTTGGAGAGAGCGGCGATAATCAACAGTGTCACGCCGAGCAGAATAACGGCATTGGCCGCCGCCGCTGGGAATTGCAGCGCATTCAGCCGGGTTTCGATGATCTTTCCGGCCGAGGCGATCTGCTGGCCGCCCATCACGCCGATGGTGATGAAATCGCCCATGACGATGGTAATGACGAAAATCGACCCAATGACGATGCCGGGTTTCGAGAGCGGAATAATCACATTCACCAGCGTCTGCCAGCCGGTCGCACCCGCATCATAGGCGGCTTCGATGAGGGCTTTAT
>NZ_LAJY01000082.1 GCF_000963705.1 Elstera litoralis
TAGCCGATTTGCTTGGTGCGCGAGCGGTGGCCGAAGGAGCGCAGATCATCGACGCCATACCAGCGAAAACTGCGCAGATCCTTAGGCGATTTGACGGACATCGAGATTTCCTCCGATTGGGTTTTATTTGTCTTACAACATGTCTATTTGTCTTGACAAGCTTACATCCAGACAGAGTATCCTCCTAGTCATACCAGACCCGTCTGCGGCAGTCCTACGCAGGCTGCCCTTCTTGCCCTGCCGGAGCTTTTGATGAAAACATCCGCCGTTCAGCCCGCCGATATCTCCCGGTCGGTTTTCGCCGTGCCGCCGCTCGCCATGAGCGCCGATTTGTCGGTGAATGCCGCCCAGAATAAGGCGCTCATTCGCCATATCGAAGCGGGTGGGGTTTCCACGCTGCTCTATGGCGGCAATGCCAATATCTATAATCTCACCATCGATGGCTTCTGCCAGATGCTCGATATTCTGGAAGACTCGGCCGCGCCGGAAAGCTGGGTGATCCCCGCCATCGGCCCGGATTTCGGCAAGATGATCGATCAGGCCAAAATCCTGCGCAACCGCGCCTTCCCGACGACGCTGACGCTGCCGACGACGACCGCCATTCACCCGGCGGGCGTGGAAGCCGGGTTGCGCCGCGCCGCCGACGTCATGGGCAAACCCTTGCTCGTCTACGCCAAGGGCGAAGGCTATCTCACCCCCGCCCAGCTCGGCAGCCTGGCCCGCGACGGCGTGATCTGCGCCATTAAATACGCCATCGACCGCAAGGACCCGCTCCAAGACCCCTTCCTGACCGAACTCGTCCAGCAGGTTGACCGCAGTTTGATCGTCAGCGGCATGGGCGAGCGCCCGGCCCTCGCCCATCTTCAGCATTTCAAGCTGGCGGGCTATACGTCCGGGCTGGTCTGCCTCATTCCCGCCGTTTCGCAAGCCTTCCTGAAGGCGGCGCAGGCGGGCGATTTCGCGCACGCCCAAGCCCTGATGCAACGCTTCTTCCCGCTGGAAAACGCCCGCGAAAAATACGGCTTCATCCGCGTGCTGCACGGGCTGGTGCGCCTGTCCGGCATCGCCGATACTGGCCCGATTCTGCCGCTGCTGGCCGATATGAGCGCCGCCGAAGAGGCCGAACTCGCCCCGATGCTGGAAGATTTGCTGGCGAAAGAGCCGCGTAATTAGGGCTCCAAACTATCGGTAAGGATGCGGGCCCGCGCGTTATTAATATGGGTCCGCATCGCCGCCCGCGCGCCGTCGGCATCTTCGGCGCGGATGGCATCGACGATGACCGTATGCTCCCGCTGCACGGTTTCCAGGCGCACGCGGCTGCGGCGCAAGGAGAGGCTGCGGGCGAGCTGCATACCGCCTTCGAGCTGGGCAAAAATCGATTTTAGGCTGATTTCGAAGAGTTTATTCCGGGTCGCGCGGGCAATCGCCATGTGCAAATCCACATCGCGCGCCGTGCCCACTTCCCCTTGATCGATCACCGTATCGAGCGCCTGCATCGCCGTATCGATCTGCTTCATATCGTCGCCAGAGCGGCGCAGGGCGGCCAGCGCCGCCGTCTCGCCCTCAAGGGCAATACGAAACTCGAAACAGCGCATCAAATCGGCAATCGAGCCGGCAGGCGCAATCGAGATCATCTCCTCGCTGGGGCGGCGCATAACGTAAGAGCCGGAGCCCTGGCGCGAGACCACCAGCCCATCGGCTTGCAGGCGCGATAGCGCCTCCCGCACCACCGGGCGCGAGACGCCGAATTCCTCACACAATCGAATTTCGGATGGAAGCCGCTCGCCCTCCACGAATTCCCCCTTGACGATGCGCGCCAGGATTAATTCGTAGAGTTGATCGCCTAAGCGCACGGCCCGCACAGTGGGGTCCAGCGCAATCGGTTTAAAGGTTTTTGAGGCCCGCATGGTTGTTCGCACTATAACCGTTCGTATCTCGACAGACAATTAGACAACATCGGCATAAGGCGAACAAATTATTCTGGACACAAAAATAAAAACCCTCCCCGGACTCGGGGGAGCAAATCCGGGGAGGGCTCGACGGGTGAAACCACAGCTTACACGCCGTTTTCAGCCCGCCAAACGCGAAAGTGCTCAAAAGTCTCAAGGTGCGTCGGCGGATACAGGCCGACGATACTGTCGCCCGCCTGCACCCGTTCCATCACGAACCGCTCGAAAATCTCCATCTCGCAGGCTTCTTTGGCGATTTCGGCGATGAGATGGGCGGGAACGACCACGACCCCGTCGTCATCCCCCACCAAAAGATCGCCCGGATAGACCGGCACGCCGCCGCAGGAAATCGGCAAGCCCGCATCGATTGTGCGGTGACGAATAATATTCGCCGGGGCCGAGGGCGTCGCGCAGAAGACCGGAAACGCCATAGCGCCGATGTCGCCGCTATCGCGAATCCCGCCATCGCTCACCAGCCCCGCGACACCGCGCCTCATGAGCCGCGTTACCAGAATCCCCCCGGCGGAGGCCGCTAACACATCCTGGCGGCAATCCATCACCAACACATGATCTTGCGGCATCGTTTCAACCGCTTTGCGCTGCGGGTGCTCCGGGTCGCGGAAAACCTCTGGCGTGTCGATATCTTCGCGCGCCGGAATATGGCGCAAAGTATAGGCAAGGCCGATCAAGCGCTTCGCCTTCGGGGTTATCGCCTTCACCCCGTGGATAAAGAGATTCCGGAAGCCGCGCTTGAACAGCAGCGTCGTGAGTGTCGCCGTGCTGACATTTTCGAGCTTAGCCCGAATATCGGGGGTGAGCGCCGACATCTCAGCCACCCTGAAGCCCGACCAGCCAACGCGGCAGCGCCAGCGAGAAGGCAGGAACATAGGTCACGAGGAACAGCGCGCCGACGAGGGCCAGATAGAACGGCCAAATCGTCTTCATCACATGCCCAACGCTAACCTCGCCGATCGCGCAGCCGACGAACTGGGTCGTGCCGACCGGCGGGGTATTGAGGCCCAGGGCGCAGTTAATCAGCATCACCATCCCGAACTGAACCGGCCCCATGCCATACTGCATCGCAATCGGCAGAAACAGCGGCGTACAGATAAGGATCGTCGCGGCCATATCGAGAAATGTACCGAGCACAAACAGGATCAGGTTAATCAGGAAGAACACCAGAAGCGGGTTCGTCGTGAGCTGGGCGATCCCTTCGGAGGCAAGTTGTGCCACATCATAAAGACTGATGAGATACCCGAAGACGGTGGAAACCCCGATCAGCAGCAGCACAACGCCCGTGGTTTTCGCCGCCTTTGCCGCCGCTTTCACCAGATTCTGCCACGACAACGCCCGGTAAACGAAGATCGTCACCACCAGCGCATAAATCACCGCAACGGCGGCGGATTCGGTCGCCGTGAAAATCCCAGTGAGAATGCCGGTGATGATGATGACGGCAACAAAAAAGCCCCGGCATCGCTTGCAGGAAGGAGTGAAACACCGCCCCCCACCCAGGGAAAGTGCCCGCCGGATAGCCGCGCTTGACCGCCACGGCATAGGCAGCGATCAGCATGCAGACCGTCAACAGCGCCGCCGGAACCAGCCCGGCCACAATCAGCGCCGAGATCGAGACTTTGCCCCCGGCCGCCAGCGAATAAATAATCATATTATGGCTGGTCGGCATCAACGCGCCCACCAGCGAGGCGTGCGTGGTGACGTTCACGGCGTAATCGGCGTCGATCCCTTCCTTTTTCATCATCGGGATCATCACTGCGCCCATTGCCGATACATCGGCCACGGGCGAGCCGGAAACGCCGCCGAACAGAGTGCAGGCGACGACATTCGACATGCCGAGCCCGCCCCGAATATGGCCGACCATATTCTTCGCCAGTTGCACGATACGGTCGGCAATGCCGCCGTAAAGCATCAGTCACCGGCGAAGATGAAAAACGGAATGGCGAGAAAGGAGAAGATATTCATCCCCGAACTCATGCGCTGGAACACCACCGCCAGCGGCAGGCCTTCATAGAGAATCGTCGCAATCGACGACAGGCCAATCGCAAAGGCCACCGGCACGCCCAGAATGAGCAGGCCCAGGAACGCAATGGACAGAATAATCAATGCCACGATGGGATGACCTCTTTGCCGTGCAGCATGGCCAGAACGTGCTCGACGGAGAACAGCACGATCAAAGCCCCGGACAGCACCAGCGGCAGATGGTTGAAACCTTCAGAGATATGCAGAATCGGAATCTGATATAATTGGCGACCGA
>NZ_LAJY01000820.1 GCF_000963705.1 Elstera litoralis
ACAAGGCCGCAGGAGCAAAGCTGAACCCATGACGACGCCTTATCGCATCGTCTGGCGACCGATAGCCGAGGCCGACTTAGACAAGCTCATTGACCACATCGCCGAGGACAAGCCGATTAAGGCCGAAGAATTCGGCCAAGAGCTGCGCGCCAAAGTGTTGCCGCTTGCGCAGTATCCAAAACTGGGCCGCACGGGCAGGCCGGGCCTGCCGACCTTCCTGCGCGAACTGGTCGCACATCCGACCTACATCATTTTTTATCGCGTGCTGGACGAGGCGCGCATTGTCGAGATTTTGAGAGTGAAACACACGGCGCAGAAAACGCCGTGACGAGAATATTCGTATCAAAAAAGGCACGGCGAGCGTTCGCTCGCCTTGTCACGCTCAATATCCAACGCGCCTAATTAAAACGCTCCACCGGCTGATTGAAGAACTTCGGGTCGCGGAATTCGAACACCTTTGGGTTGATGGGGTCGCCCGCGCGTGCCTCGATTAGCGTTACTTTAGTCAGGCGGTTTTGGCTGTCGAGCACGGCCCATTGTTCCAGCCGAAACGGGGCCTCGCTGAACTGTATTGTGAGTTCGCCCTGTTCGGGATCATCGGTTTCGCGCACCGAAACGCGCAGCACGCCGGGGCCACGATCGATTTTAGTGACGGTGAGGTCTTGGCTAAGGCGCACCTTATCGCGCAACAAAAAGGCCACCGGCGTGCTGCTGAGCGGCAGGCTGGTGGTTTCGTTGAGTTCGCGGTCATGGAAGGTTAGCAGCGTTCCGTCCGCCACCATCACCACGGGGGAGGGCGGGGCGTAATCGAAGCGCATCTTGCCGGGGCGCTGAATGAACACGGCCCCGCGCGCAATTGCGCCGTTATCGGTGATTTGCAGGAA
>NZ_LAJY01000821.1 GCF_000963705.1 Elstera litoralis
AATGGGTCGCGATGACCTTTCGGTCGGCGACAGTAGCCCCCCACTTATCGTGGCCGCATCTTATGGGGGCGACTTATGCTTGTCTATATAACAATTAATATTTCATCATCGTGACCAAAAGTCGCGCAACAAGTTCCCCCCAATGAGTCCTGATGAATTGGCCTTCCACCGCGCTGTGTCGGGGCTGCATGGGACTGCCTCCGTTGCTGCATAACACGGGGGCTTGGCAGCGGAACCGCAATATGTATTATGCAGCACCGGCGCACCCCCCTATTGCTTGGGGTTAGTTTCAGCGCAACGAGGGGCGGATTTGGCCGGGCCGTATTAGGTAGATGGAGCCGCCCCGCCATGATCTTGCGCGAAGCCTTTACATTCGATGATGTTTTGTTGGAACCGGCCGCCTCGGCGATTATGCCAGCCAATGCCGATACCTCAACGCGCGTGACCAAAGAAATCCGCCTGGGAATTCCCCTGCTCTCTGCGGCAATGGATACCGTAACGGAAAGCGGCGTTGCGATTGCGATGGCCCAGATGGGCGGCATGGGGATTATTCACCGCAATATGGACCTCACCCGTCAGGCCGCCGAAGTGCGCCGGGTGAAAAAGTTCGAAAGCGGTATGGTCGTCGATCCCGTTACCATCACGCCGGAAAGCACCCTGGCCGACGCGCTGGCGCTGATGGCTGAATTCAGAATCAGCGGTATTCCCGTCGTCGAGCAGCCCAAGGGTAAGCTCGTCGGGATTCTCACCAATCGCGATGTGCGCTTCGCAACCAACCCTGGCCAGCCGGTTTCCGAACTGATGACCAAGGATAAGCTGATTACGGTGCCCGAAGGCGTCACCAAGGACGAAGCCAAGC
>NZ_LAJY01000822.1 GCF_000963705.1 Elstera litoralis
GGTATCATCGATCTCGGCCACGCCTTGCATTTTGAGCGGCAGGATCATCAAGGGTGCAAACTCGGGCATCTCAGCCATCGCCAGCCCGACGCGCTTAATGGTTTTGCGCGCAACTTCGATATCGGTGTCGCGGTCGAGCCGAATATTGAACTTCACCGTCGCCCATTCGCGGCTGGAATTGGTGACGGAGGAGATTTGTCCGAAGGGGATCGTGTGAACCAAGCCGCTCTGGTGCCGTAACTGCACCGAGCGCAGCGTGATCCGCTCCACCGTGCCTTTCAGCTTGCCGGTATCGATATATTCGCCGACGCGAAACGCATCGTCGGCGATGAAGAAAATCCCCGAAACAATATCGCGCACCAACGCCTGCGAGCCGAAGGAAATGGCGAGGCCCAAAATCCCAAACCCGGCCAATAGCGGCGAAATATCGATGCCCAAGCGCGAGAGCGCGACCAGCAGGGTAATCCCAACCACCGCCGCCAGAACAACGGCGCGCAACAGCGGCAGAATCGTGCCAAAGCGGCTGTAGACGGGGGCTTCGGCCCCATCATCCTCTGAATCCGGGCCAATCGGCCCCGTCGCGTTTGCAGGCGGCGCATAGGCGGTGAACAGCGCCGAGAGGAAGGTCCAGCCAATCCAACCGACCAGTAAAACCGCAATCACGGTAATCGGGCCTTCCAGCGCCGCCACCTGCTTTGGGGTGAAGATTTCGGATAGGAAGAACTGCCACAAGCGCCCCAAGAACCACAGGCCGATAATCCAAACCACCGCGCCCGCCGTCG
>NZ_LAJY01000823.1 GCF_000963705.1 Elstera litoralis
CGAAGAGCTGAATGCGGTCCGGGACGATCTGAAGGCGGACATCGCCAAATGCGCGACCAAGGAAGAGCTGAACGCCGTCAAGGACGAGTTGAAGGCTGAAATCGCCAAATCCGCCACCAAGGACGAACTGAAAGCCGTCAAGGACGAACTGAAGGCGGATATCGCCAAATGCGCGACTAAGGATGAGCTGAAAGCCGAAGTTGCCAAACTTGCCACCAAGGAAGAGCTGAAGTACGAAATCGCCCTGGTGCGCGCCGACATGCGCGACCTTGAGAACCGCATGACGATCAAACTTGGAGCGATGCTGGTGGTGATGACGGGCATTCTGCTGACAGCGGTTCGGTATTTCGGCGCGGCGCATTAATCGGCTTATAGCGGCGAGCAATGTCCACCCGCTTGACGCCATGCGCGGAAGCGTGTCTTGTAATCCTCGTTTCGAGGGGAGTCCCGCAAGGGGCTGAGAGGCTGTTGGATCTAACCACGATCGGCACAGCGACCCTTAGAACCTGATCCGGTTCATACCGGCGAAGGGACTGAACGCGCGGGTGGCCCCAATTCCCTCTCACGGGACGGCATCCGTCTTTTCTTTATCCCCGCCGTATCCGGGTCTGTCTCTGATTTAATCGGGAGAGGCTCGATGCACGATTTTAAAGTTACGACCGGCGCGCTGCCGGCCTCTGAAAAAGCCT
>NZ_LAJY01000824.1 GCF_000963705.1 Elstera litoralis
GCCGACTTTCTGATGCGCCACGGCGGAGAACCGCGTGACTTTGCCGGGCGGTGAGATTTTCCGCGAGCAGCAACTGGTGCTGAGCCCCTTCGATAATGATCTGACGCACCGTTTCTTTGCGTCAAAATTATTCATGGGGGCACAAGCGCTGACGCAGCATGGGCTGATGCAGTCGGACCCGCTGCTGATTCGCGCCGAACAGAAGCTGATCGATCAGGCCGAAAAACTCGTGGTTTTGGTCGATAGCAGCAAATTTACAGGGCGGGGCAGTCTCATTCTCTGCCCCTTATCCCGCATCGATATCGTCGTGACCGACGATGGCATCAGCGAGACCGCCACCGCGCTGCTGCGCGACGCGGGCGTGGAGTTGATGATTGTACCCCGCTGGCGAAACCGCTCAGCGGCTTAACCGACCCCCGCCTAAGCGAGCGCAAAAGAACGGCTCCGGCGGGGAAAATCATCCAAGGGAGGATGTACGCCGTGACCAAATTTCTGAAAACCGCCAGCCTTGCCGTCATCGTCGGCGTTCTGGCGATGAACTCCGCCGATGCCGCCGATAAGCTGCGCGTGGCCATGCTGGTCAAATCGCTCGGCAATGGCTTCTTTGAAGCCTGTAAGGAAGGCGGAATTGAAGCCTCGAACGAGCTTGGTAATGTCGAGTTGATCTACACCGGCCCGACGACGGCGACCGCCGAGGGGCAGATCGAACTGATGAACGCGTTGATCGCTCAGAAAGTCGATGCTATCGCCATTTCGGCGAATGATGCCAACGCCCTGGTGCCGGTGGCCAAACGCGCCGCCGAACGCGGGATTAAGGTTATTTCCTTCGATAGCGGGATCGCCAGTGGCCGTTTGCTGCAATTGAACCCGTCCAATGCGGCGCTGATTGGTCAGAAGCAAGTGCAA
>NZ_LAJY01000825.1 GCF_000963705.1 Elstera litoralis
AACCTAACCCGCACCGTCATCGGGCAGGGGACGATGATCGATAATCTCGTTCATATCGCGCATAATGTGCAAATCGGTAAGGGCTGTATTATCACGGCCCAAGTTGGTATCTCCGGCAGTACCGTGCTGGAAGATTATGTCGTGCTGGGGGGACAGGTGGGCATTGCCGACCATATCCGCGTTGGCCGGGGAACTCGGATCGCGTCGCGGACGGGATTGTTTCGGGATGCGCCGGCTGGCTCCAGCCTTGGAGGGTTTCCGGCGGTGCCTATCCGCGAATGGCACCGCCAATCGGCTTTTCTGTTAAAGGTCGGGCAGAAAAAAGGAACAAGCGAATGAGTGATACCATCACCGTGGAAGGAACCGAAACCGGCCCAACGCCGGAAACCATTCCCGTGATCGATGTTTCCCGCATTATGCAAATGATCCCGCATCGTTACCCGATGCTGATGATCGACCGCGTGATTGATGTCATCCCGAACGAATCCTGCACGGGCGTCAAGAATGTCTCGATCAACGAGCCGTTCTTCATGGGGCATTTCCCGTCGCGTCCGGTGATGCCGGGGGTGCTGATTATCGAAGCGATGGCGCAGACGGCGGCAGTGCTGGTGGTGCAAACCCTCGGGCCGGACGCCGAAGGCAAGCTGGTTTATTTCATGACCATCGATGAAGCCCGCTTCCGGAAGCCGGTCACGCCGGGCGATCAGGTGCATATCCATGTTACCAAGCTGGCCCAACGCAAGACCGTGTGGAAATTCTCCGGTGCCGCCAAGGTGAATGGCACGCTGGTCGCCGAAGCAACCTTCGCCGCTATGATTTTGGACGAAAAATGACCCTTTCCGTGCACCCCACCGCGATTATCGAAGACGGTGCCCAACTGGGGGCCAATGTCGCCATCGGCCCCTTCTGCCACATCGGG
>NZ_LAJY01000826.1 GCF_000963705.1 Elstera litoralis
AAGTAACTCCCTMATAAATCATTGAGATTGTAATCTTGCGAGATATGCGTTTTTAATGTAATTGTGCATTGATTTCTATTTTTTTGGTGTAATAGGAGGGGTAATGCTTTTTGAGGGAAAAAAAATGTCTAGACACGATATATCGAACAATGATGCAAGAATAATAGCTGGTTATGACCCCCCGTTTGGTCATTATTTTTGCAAATTTATAAAAATGATAAAGAGGATCCATTAACCTATACCGCTGAAACCATTGAGGGATTTATTGCTCATTGCAAAAATCGTGTTTTGATTAATGAAGAGTTATTAAGGAGTTTGATAAATGATAGAGAAAAAAGTGAGAGGGTTGCCGGTTTTAGCACAGAAAAAAGTGAATATAAGAAAAATGAAAACGATCTTAATGATTTTGTGAAGAGAAAGTTTCATTTATTGGAGACTGAGACTACCTCTGTGTATTTCGATGAAATGAAAAAAAGATTTTTGGAGTGTGTGTCTGCATACGATATGGCGCTCTGTGCGATCTACTCTCTTGGTGATAAAGATATTATTAACAGTTTATCCAAAATGAAATATATTTCAGTTCTTGTTGATAAAAAACAGCACGATTATCATGTACAAGGAAATAATAAATTGTATGACGCATTGATTAAACGTGATGGTTTGCCTTCTAATAAATTATCTTCTATTGAAACTTATAATAACGAAAAGGATTGCCCAGGGGAACCATATGAAAAATTATCAGCATTTAAAGTTGTTGATATTGATCAAATTAAAAATTACGAAAGTTTTCACACAAAATTTTTTGTATTCTGCAATGTCCGTGAGATTCTTGCAGAGGATTGCAGAGGAGTTAGGTGGTGATTTTGAAAGGGTTATTATTCCAAAAGCGGTTTGGGTAGGATCTTATAACCCTACGCGTACTGGAGATGGATCTATACAGGCATCAATTTTTGCATAGAGATCGTA
>NZ_LAJY01000827.1 GCF_000963705.1 Elstera litoralis
ATTACAAGGCCGAAGGGTTGGATGTAACCATCGACTCCGGCCAAGGCTCGGCGGGGGCGGTCAACCGCGTCGCCTCCAGCGCCTACGAGCTGGGCTTTGCCGATGTCAACGCCCTCATCGAATATAATGCCGCCAATGCCGATAAGGCGATTAAGGCGGTGATGATGGTCTACGACTTCCCGCCCTTCGGCGTCTATGCGCTGAAAAGCAGCGGGATTACCAAACCCGCCGATCTGGTCGGCAAAACCCTGGGCGCGCCGGTCTTCGACGCCTCATACAAGCTGTTCCCGGCCTTTGCCCAGAAGGTCGGCATTGATGCCGCCGCTGTGCCCCGGAAGAATATGGATCCGTCCTTACGCGAAGCCATGCTGGTACGCAAAGAGGTGGATTTCATCTCCGGGCATTATTTCTCCTCCTTCCTCGACCTGAAAGCCAAGGGCGTGAAGGGCGAAGATATCGTCGCGATGCGCTATTCGGACTTTGGGATGGATTTCTACGGCAACGGCCTGATTGCCTCACCGAAGATCATCGCCGAAAAGCCGGAAGCGGTGAAAGGCTTCATCCGCGCGACGATTAAGGGTCTGAAGGACATGATCGCTGACCCGAAAGCCGGGATCGCCGCGACCAAGAAGAAAGACCCGCTGATCGAAGAGCCTTTGGAGATGGAACGGCTGGAACTCGCCATCAGCACGAATATCGTCACCCCCAACGTCAAGCGCGACGGTATTGGCGGGGTCGATATGGCGCGGCTGAAGCGGTCTATCGATCAAGTGCCCTGTCGGCAGG
>NZ_LAJY01000828.1 GCF_000963705.1 Elstera litoralis
CGGCGCAGCAAAGATCGCTGCCCTCGACCTCCTCCAGCCGAAAGCTTTTCACTCGGCTTGTTTCGGCGCGAATGGCGGCAAGGCGCACCTGCATGATCGTTTCCCCCGGGTCTTATTCCTATTATTGGATACAATAATCTGCCTTTTGAAAAAGGGAAGAGGCCATTTATTCAAATTTTCCGCTGTTATATGGGGGTTTCTGAAATCAGCTTGACGCTAAAATGTATCCAATCATAGAATGCCTTTGCAATATCGCCGACAATAGGCGAGTCCAAAAACGAACGGGAGGGGATGATGTTTTTAAAAAACCAATGGTACGCTGTGGCGTGGGATAGCGATATCGGCGGCAAGCCCGTTGGGCGGACCATCTGTGGCGAGAAAATCGTGTTTTATCGCAAGCGCGACCGCAGCCTTGTGGCGCTGGAGGATTGCTGCCCCCACCGCCTGTTCCCCTTATCGCAAGGCTTTGTTCACGAAGATCGGCTGGTGTGCGGCTATCACGGGCTGACCTTTGCCGACAGCGGGCAGTGCGTGCATATGCCGAGCCAGGATACGATCAACCCCAATGCCCATATTCGCGCCTATCCGGTTATCGAGCGGTATCGCTT
>NZ_LAJY01000829.1 GCF_000963705.1 Elstera litoralis
GATCCCCGGCATTACCGGCAGCGAAACGAGCTTATTGCTGGCGACGCCGCGCAGTACGAAGGCCCGGCTTTAGGTGGGAACGGCTTTAGGTGGGAACGGCTTTGGATGGCGAAGACACTCATAATGGCCGATGTAACCAACCATTAAGTGTGAAGCGAGAAGCTGAAAAAATATCTGTTGGTATTTCAACTGGAAGAACCTCATGATATAGATGGCTCTTAAAAAATACAATTCTATTGTTTCGGGGTTCTATTAGGATTTTTTTAGAATAATTTTTCTCATCGGGTGTTATTTTTAAATAACCACCAGAAAATAATTTTGGTTCTTTATTAAAATAATAAACATAACTTATGAATCGGCTCTCATTTTTTCCACCAATATCGTCCCTATGATTTTTGAAAAAGGATCCATCTGAGTGGGCTGTGATTTGGCACTCAAATCCAGAATATTTAAATTCTTCGTCGACCAAATCATGCAGAGCTAATCCTTTAATGTGATCTCGAATTTTTTTCCGAAATCAAAATTTTAATTTCAGGAATTCTTGAAAGAATTTTTGATGAACGTGATTTAACGTCAATAAAATCTTCTCCTGTTTTAGGGTTTGTAATAGTTGACTCCTTAAATTCATGCTCCTTTGCGACAACGTATTCCAACAGATAATCTTGGGTGTCTCGACCCAGGAAATC
>NZ_LAJY01000083.1 GCF_000963705.1 Elstera litoralis
GCGCCGCCCTGCGCCTTCATCTGGATCGACATATCCATCGCAATGCCCAGATTCGGATGCTGCGGGCCTTGCAGCGCATTGGCCGCCACGATGCTTTCGCCGGTTTGATACTGAAACAGATCAACCGTATGGGCGGCGTGATGCCAGAGCAGATGATCGGTCCAGGAACGCGGCTGCCCGAGCGCGTTCATATTGGTGCGGCGGAAGAAATAGGTCTGCACGTCGAGCTGCTGAAGCTTCAGTTCGCCCGCCAGAATGCGCTTATGGATCCATTGGTGCGATGGGTTGAAGCGGCGCGTATGGCCGACCATGCAAACAAGGCCGGTCTGTTTCTGCATTTCCGCTACCGCCTGCGCGTCGGCCCAGGAATCGGCTAGGGGAATTTCGACCATGACATGCTTGCCCGCCGCAAGGCACTGCTGCGCCTGCGCGGCGTGCATCTGCGTCGGTGTGCAGAGAATGGCGGCATCGACGCCGGGCAGTGCCAGCGCCTCGTCGAGGGTTTCGAGCGCGTGCGGCACGCCGTATTTCTGCGCCGTCTCTTGCGTCGCGGCGGGCTCGCGGCCCACCAGCGCCACGATTTCAACGCCGTCGATCAGCTTGAGTGCGTCCAAATGCTTCTGACCAAAGGCCCCCGGCCCGGCAAGGATGAGTTTCATAGCGTCCCTCGTGTCGCGGCGGTTTAGGCCGGATTTTTTAGAATGAGATGGCCCACGGCGGTATTCGACGCGGGCACATGGTAAAATCGGTGCAGCTCTTCGACCGTATCGGCCAAAGCGCCGCGCATGATGAGCCACATCACCAGCTCAATGCCTTCCGACCCGGCTTCCCGGATAAACTCGACGTGCGGGATGCGCGCGGCGGCCTCGGGGTCGTTCACCAGCAGATCGAGAAAATGATTGTCGAACTTGGCGTTGATAAGCCCGGCGCGCGGCCCCTGAAGCTGGTGGCTCATGCCGCCCGTGCCCCAGATTTGAACGTTCAGATCTGCGTCGAAGCTCTCAATCGCCTTGCGAATGGCTTTGCCCAGCGCATAGCAGCGCGCGCCCGACGGCGGCGGATATTGCACCACATTGACGGCAAAGGGGATCACTTGGCACGGCCACGCCTCCGGCTGGCCGAACATCAGCGACAAGGGCACGGTGAGCCCGTGATCGACATCCATCTTATTGATGATGGTCAAATCGAAGTCGCTCTGGATCACCGCTTCGGCGATATGCCAGGCCAAATCGGGGCTGCCCTGCACAATCGGCACCGGGCGCGGCCCCCAGCCTTCGTCGGCGGGCTTGAAGCTTTCGGCGCAGCCGATGGCGAAGGTCGGGATCATCTCCAGGCTGAAGGCACTGGCGTGGTCGTTATAGACGAGGAAGACCACATCGGGTTTTTCTTCGGCAATCCACCGCTTCGAGAAGTCGAAGCCGCTGAAAACCTTGGCCCAATAGGGCTCGGCGCTGCGGCCATTGTCGAGCGCGGCCCCAATGGCGGGAATATGCGAGGTGCTGACGCCGGCGGTGATTTTAGCCATGCTGTTTTTGCTCCAGCAGGTGATCGTTTTCGGGCGAACGCCCGCCCGCCAGCATCATCGCGGCGTAGTCTTCCTGGGTCATGCCGGTCATCCCGGCGGCGGCCTGCTGGAAGCTTTGGCCGTCCGACGAGAAAATCTTAGCGAGGAAATAGACATTGCCGCCCAGCGCCAGCATCCGATTATAGTCGCGCGCCAGCACGGGCCAGCTTCTGATCTTCGCTCATCGGCCATTCATCGAGATAGGCGCGGTTATCGGCCTTGAAGCGGGCGCGATTGTCGGCCTTCATCAGCGACATGCAGAATTGATTGAGGTGATAGCCTTTGCGCGATTGTTCGGCGTCGAAGATCACCGTGCCGGGAATATCGGCATAGGGTTTTTTCGCGGTCATCGGGCACTTTCCTCCGGCCAATAGAGCCGCATCGGGTTGGCGACAAGCAGCGCCTGCTGCAAGTCGGGCGTCGGCGCGATTTTCGGAATGATGTCGACCAAATGCCCATCGTCCGGCATATGGGATTTCAGGTTCGGGTGCGGCCAATCGGTGCCCCATAGCACCCGGTCGGGGAACGTCTCCACCAGATGCCGGGCGAAGGGCACCACATCGGCGTAGTCCGGCGGGCCGGACCGGCTGAGGCGCTCGGGGCAGGTGACTTTCGACCAAATGCGCGGGTTCTCGCGCATCAGCTTGACGAATAGGCCGAACTCCGGCCCCTCGACGGGCTTGCTCACGTCCGGGCGGCCCATATGGTCGACCACTACAATCGTCGGCAGGCTGGCGATGAAATCGTACAGTTCGGGCAAATCCGGCGCTTCGAAATAAATCACCACGTGCCAGCCCAAGGGGGCGATGCGCCGGGCGATTTCCAAGAGTTCATCCGGCGGCGTGGTCTCGACCAGGCGCTTGACGAAGTTGAAGCGCACGCCCTTGATCCCGCCAGCGTTCATCTCCAGCAACTCGGCGTCAGTCACGCTGCGGCGGACGGTGGCGATACCCTTGGCCTTGCCGTTCGAGGCGCGCAGTGCATCGACAACCGCGCGATTATCGGCCCCGTGGCAGGTGGCCTGGACGATCACATTGCGGCTGAAGCCGAGATGATCGCGCAACGCCCAGAGTTTTTCCTTCGGCGCGTCGCAGGGCGTATATTTCCGCTCGGGGGCATAGGGAAACATCGCGCCCGGACCGAAAACATGGCAGTGGGCATCGACCGCGCCGGGCGGCAGGCGAAAACCGGGTTGCGACGGGGCGGGGTGGAAGGGCAGCCAATCGGCATCCATCGTGAAGCTGGTCATGCTCAGCGCCCCTGGTTTTTCAGAATCGCATCGAGACGCGGATAGACGCGGCGGGCATTGCCTTCGAACACCTGATGGCGTTGCGCCTCGGTCAGCGGCAGCGCGTCGAGATAACGTTTGGTGTCGTCGAAATACTGCCCGGTTTCAGGATCGATGCCGCGCACCGCGCCGACCATTTCCGAGCCGAACAAAATATTGTCGAGGTCGATCACCTTGAACAGCAAGTCGATGCCCGGCTGGTGATACACGCAAGTATCGAAGAAAACATTCTTCATCACATGGTCGCGCAACTGCGGGCGCTTCATCATATCGGCGAGGCCGCGATAGCGCCCCCAATGGTAGGGCACCGCGCCGCCGCCGTGGGGGATGACAAACCGAAGCGTCGGGAAATCGCGGAACAGATCGCCTTCGATGAACTGCATGAAGGCGGTCGTATCGGCATTAATGTAATGGGCGCCGGTCGCGTGGAAATTGCAGTTGCACGAACCCGAGACATGGACCATCGCCGGAACGTCCAGCTCGACCATTTTCTCATAGAGCGGATACCAGAATTTATCGGTGAGGGGTTGAGAGGTCCAATGCCCCCCCGACGGATCGGGGTTGAGGTTGCAGCCGACGAAGCCAAGCTCGGTCACGCAGCGCTCAAGCTCTGCCACCGAATTGGCAATCGGCGCGCCCGGCGACTGCGGCAATTGGCAGACGCCGACGAAATGCGCCGGATAGAGATCGACGACGCGCTTGATGAGATCATTGCAGGCGCGCGTCCAGGCTTGGGAGATCGCCTCGTCGCCCTCATGATGCGCCATCGCCGAGGCGCGCGGCGAAAACAGCGTGAGGTCCGCCCCGCGTTCGCGCAACAGCCGCAACTGGTTCTTCTCGACGCTCTCGCGGATTTCATCGTCACTGATGCTGGCCGGTTTCGGCGGCGGGTGCGACGGGTCGGCGAAGGCGGCGAGCTGCGCCGCGCGGAAATCTTGGTGCGGGCCGGGGGCCGTGGTGTAATGGCCGTGGCAGTCGATAATCATCATTCGGCGGCATCCTTTTGCTCGAACGCCGCATCGGCGCGGATCGCATCGAGCAGCGCGGTCAGGGTTTCGGCCCTATCGGCGGTGTGGAACTGCGGTGCCCAGTCTTGACGCACGGCGGTGGCGGCGCTCATCCAGGACGGCCCCCCGGCTTCGCTGACGGTGCGGGCGACCTCGCGCATTTCCTCCGCCCGGCGGCGACCGTGAACGAGGGAGCGGGAGATCATATAGCGCGCCAGCGTCGGCCAATCCGGCCCCGGTAGCAGATCATCCAGCGAGGTCAACACGGTTTGCTCGACGCCGTAATGGCGCGCGGCCAGTAGGGATTCGGTGAGCAGCGCCTCGATACCCTTAATCATCACGCTTCGGCACATTTTGGCAGCGGAGGCCTGCCCGAGGGTTTCGGAGAAGAATTTAGCCCCGGCAAAGCCAAGCGCCGCCAATTCCGGGAGCGCGGCTTGTCCGTTCGGCCCCCCGAGCAGAATCGGCGTCGCTAGCCGTTTCGGCGGGAAGGGTGCCATCACCGCCCCTTCCACATAGACCCCGCCGCGCGCGCCAATCGCCCGCGCCGCTGCCGCCTTCTGCCCAGGGGAGGCCGAGTTGAGGTCGAGATAGCGCGCGCCGGGGGCAATCCCTTCGGCAACCGCTTCCGCCGCCGCCAAAGTCTGCGCCGCCGTCACCGCCGAGAGAATGAGATCGGCCCCGGCCACCGCTTCCACCGCCGATGCGGGTAGCGCCAAGCCGCGCACTGTGGCGGCCCGGCGCGGACTCGCGGCGGGATCGGCGAACTGCGTATCCCACACCGTCAGCACGGCCCGGTCTTTGATATCATCGGCGAGGATCTGCCCGACCTCGCCGAAGCCAATCAGGGCGATGCTCATCATGGTGCGATCTCCCAGAGCGACGCGGGCACGAAAACACTGCCGCCCATCAGCTTGCGCGCCGTGCGCAACAGCGCCGAGCGCGAAACCACCACCTCCGGCTTCAACGGATCGCCGGAAACCTGCGCCACCATATCGACGGAGAAAAAGCCGGTCGGATGTTCGATATCGAGCACACGTCCGCCTTCCGCCGAAATCCCAGCGGAAAATTCCGCCGCAATCGAGCCGGGGATAACGCAGGCGGTGGCGACGCTGACCGCGCCGAGCACGCCGATGGCCTCATGTACCGGTGCGGAATGAAACTGCGCGTCGTCAGCACGCCGCCGTCTTGCGCCGGGGCGACGAGGGTCATTTTCGGCACGGTTTTCTTCGCAACGTCCCCGAGGTTCATCAGCGGGCCGAGTTTGAGGCGCAAGGCTTCGATGCGGGCTTTCAGCGCGCTATCGGCCTCCAGAACCTCCGGGGCCTCAGTGCCGGACAGGCCGAAATCGCCAGCGCGCAGCAGCACAATCGGCATGCCGTTATCGATGCACGTCACGTCGATCCCATCGACCGTATCGCGCACCCTCCCCGTTGGCAGCAACGCGCCGCAGGAGGAGCCGGCCACGTCGAGAAACTCCAGCGGAATCGGCGCGGCGGTCCCCGGTACGCCATCGATGCGCGCACTGCCTCATAGGTGACGTGCCCGTCTGGCGTCGGCACTAGGGCGGTGGCGAAACTCTTGCTATTGACCATATGGATGCGCACGGGCGTGACGTCGCCCGCGACCGGCACCCACCCGGCCTCAATCGCCCAAGGACCAACCCCCGCGAGGATATTGCCGCAGTTCTGGCTATCGCTGACCTCGGCCCGATCGACCACCACCTGAAGAAAGAGATAATCCACATCGGCATCGGGGTGGGCCGAGCGGCTGAGCACCGCGACCTTGCTGGTCAGGGAATGCGCGCCGCCCATCCCATCGATCTGGCGGGTATCGGGCGAGCCCATCGCGGCGAGAAGCACCCGGTCGCGCACAGCAGGGTCGGCGGGCAGGTCGGCAGCGTCAAAATACAGCCCTTTCGAGGTGCCGCCGCGCATCACCGTACAGGGAATGGCTTTCAGCATATCCCCTACTCCTGATCGCGGGCCGACCGATACACGAGGCCCTTTTCCGCCAAGCGTGGACGCATGGTGTAAATGTCGAGCCCAAGCTCCCCAGCTTGCAGGCGCGCGCGGGTTTGCGCTTCTTTCGCCTCGCGCGCGACGCATTTTTCCAGCACGGCTTCGGCGGAGAGGCGCGGCACGACGACGACGCCATCATCATCGGCGACGATCAAATCGCCCGGATGAACCAAAGCCCCGGCGCAGGTGATCGGCAGGTTCACGTCGCCCAGGGTTTCCTTCACCGTACCTTGGGCGAAGATGGCCTTCGACCAGACCGGAAACTTCAAGTCCGTCAGCGTGGCGATATCGCGCACGCCCGCCGCAATAATCAGCCCGCGCACGCCGCGCGACTGAAGCGAGGCCGCAAGCAGATCGCCGAAATAACCGTCGTCGCAGGGGCTGGTCGGCGTCACGACTAGAATATCGCCGGGCTGGCACTGTTCGACGGCGACATGGATCGTCCAATTATCGCCCGGCGCGACCGTGCAGGTCACCGCTGATCCGGCGATATGGGCCGGGCGGTAGATCGGGCGCATGAAGGGGGCCATCAGCCCCGTGCGACCCTGTGCCTCATGGACGGTGGCAACGCCGAACGCCTGGAAACGGTCCGCGAGCGGCGGGGCCACGCGCGGGCAATCGGTGATAACGGTGGGCATTGGTCTGCGCTCCCTCAATCCTTCTCGAAGCGTGGCTTCGTTTTTCTTAGCTTAAATTCAAACGCTAAACGCGGCTTCGACGCGACTCACTTCCCCGCTCTATGGTATAAATTTTTGTTAGAGTAACCGACGCACGAGGGCGTTATGGATCTGTCCGGTCTTCCCAAACTACGGGCCTTGCGCGCGGTGGCCGCCGTTGCAAAATTTGGGAGCACCAGCGAGGCCGCCGCCGTGATGCACCTCACCCAACCCGCCGTTAGCCAAGCAATCCGCCGCTTGGAAACGATGGTCGGGGAACCCCTCTTCACGCGCACGTCGGCGGGGCTTTATCCGACCGATTTGGGGGCACGGTTTGCCGATCGTATCACCCGCGCCTTTGCCTATCTCAGCGCCGCTGAACGGGAGTTGGTGCCGATGGGCGGGAGCGGGGCGGGGCAACTCAGCACGCTTGCCACGATCGTGCATCTGCGCGCGGTGATTCTCACGGTCGAAACCGGCAGTCTAACCCTGGCCGCCGAACGCCTTTCCGTCTCGCAACCCAGCGTGAACCGCGCCATCCGCGATCTGGAAACCCTCTGGGGCACGCCCTTGTTCGAACGCACCCCGCGCGGCATGGTGGCGAGTCGCGATGCCATTGGCCTTGCCCGCTACGCCGGTCTTGTCCTGGCCGAACTTCAACAGGCGGTTCAGGAGCTGCGCGAACGGCGCGGGGTTATGGATGGGTCGGTTGCCATCGGCTGCCTTCCGCTCGCCCGGGCTCAAATCCTGCCGCGCGCCGTGCTGGCCGTGTTGAACGATTACCCCGATGCGCGCATTCGTATTGTCGATGGCCCCTATAACGATCTGTTACATGAACTGCGGCGCGGCACGCTGGATCTTATCCTCGGCGCGCTGCGCCTGCCGCCGCCGACGCCGGATATTGTGCAGGAAGCTCTGTTCAGCGAACCGTTTGCCATTATCGTTCGGCGCGACCATCCGATTGCCCGCCTGCCGCGCCCCACCCCGCAGGCCCTGGCGCAGCTCGATTGGATCGTCGCCCCCCCCGGTGCCCCCGCTCGCCAGCAGTTCGAGCGCCTCTTTACCCACGCCGGGTTGCCGGTTCCAACCCGGCTGATCGAATGTGGCTCGCTCATCGCGACCCGTGCCCTCGTGCTGGGCAGCGACCGCGCAGTCCTGCTGTCGGAAAGCCAAGTGGGGCACGAGGTGGCAACGGGGCATTTGATTGCGCTGCCGCTCCCCCTCGCCGGATCGGAACGGCCCATCGGCATTACCGCGCGGTTGGGCTGGAAGCCGACGTTGCTGCAAGCCGCGTTTTTTAGAGCGGTTGCGCCAGAGCCTGCCGCTCATCGCTCGATAGCGCTCCCGCGCGCTCGCGTTTGAGCGGCAAGGCGAATGGGGGCATTCACCGCCCCATAGCCGTGGTACCCCTCCCGCTGCACGACTTCGAGAAAGAAGCCGCCGTCCAACACTTGCGTATAGATATGCAGGAAATATCCCTCAGCATCGGCATCATAGAGAATATTCAAGGCCTTAAAACTATCGATCTCTGCGGCGCTCAGCGCGGTTCGGGCTTCGAGATCATCGTAATAATTCTCCGGGATCGCCAGCAGCGGCACCCCATTTGCGGCTAGCCGGGCCACCGTGGCGCGAATATCGCGCGTCGTCAGGGCGATATGCTGCACGCCGGACCCGAAGAATTCCTGCACGAAGCGCGCGGTGAGCGTTTGGGCGCTTTGCGAGCCGTTGAGCACCAGCCGCAGCCCGGCCTGCCCCGTGCTCAGCCCGCTTTCGATCACTTGGCTCTGCACCACGCCGCCGGGGTCCATCACCGCTTGCGCCGAGGTTTTGCGGGCGTCGAATAACGACAGATAGAAGAGCAGCCAGGTCAGCATTTCTTCGTAATGCATGGTTTGGGCGATATGATCGACGCCGATCAGCCCCGCGCCCGCTGCCGCCTCGCCGGTGGGGATAAATCCACCTCCGCCCAGCGCCCGAGAGCGGAGGCATCGTCGACGAAATAGATCAGGCTGCCGCCAAGGCCGCGAATGGCGGGAATATCAAGCTCGCCCGGCCCGATGGCACCGCGATGGGGCACGTCGAGCAGGGCCGTCGCTCGCGCCAGGGTTTCGGCGGCATTGGCAACCTTGAGGGCGATGGCGCAGACCGAAACCCCATGCGTCACATAATAGGAATGGGCAAAACCCTCCACATCGCTATTCAGGATAAAGCGAATATCGCCCTGCTGCCACAGCGCCACATCCTTCGAACGGTGCCGCCCGATGCAGGCAAAGCCCATCGCGCGCAGCAGCGTTTCAAAGCTTTTGCGGCGGGGCTCGTCGGCGGCGAACTCGAT
>NZ_LAJY01000830.1 GCF_000963705.1 Elstera litoralis
TGGACCAAGAAACTGGCGACGACGTCGATACCGTGATTACCGAGTCCTATCTGTGGGACCGACGCCATAATCACAATCTGGGGAGCGGTTTGGGCGTTCAAGCCCCGATCCAGATGTAGCCAGACTATCGGAGCGCGCGGGTTTGCCGCCGTTTCGACGGGTTCGGGGCCTTTCGCGAATGGGATTTCACTCCCTGCCCCGATCTTAAGCGGATCAATCTCTGGATTGGTCCGCTTTTTTCATATCGATATCGAAATAAAGGCCTTAAGAGGCCAATCTGAGCGCCGTAATCGTGGTCGTACTTGGGTCTTTTACCAGCCCATCGACGACAAGATTGACGCCAAGCTCGCCAATCGACCCGACCCCGTTGGAGGTGGCGAGCTTTTCCATCTTTTCTTTGAGATTAATGGCCGCCGAAGCTTGATTGGCGTGGGCGATGGCACGATGCTCGCCTGCCGAGGTTTTAAGGAAAATTTCGACGACATCTTTTCCATCCGAGCCGATGCGAGCCCGAATTTCCTTGATGGTGCCTGTGATGCTGTGATGCTCGACGCCGGTCAAGTCGCAGCCCTTCCCTGAAATCTACGCCGAACAGAATAGCGTAAACTTCAGAAACTTCCTAGTAAAACTTACAACGCCCCCCTGCGGAGATTCGGCCCCTGTGGGCTCAGCGCGGCGTTTTCGGGGATTCTCAAGAACAGAGCTTWGWGSATCGAGCGTATTTTGCGGCGCGCTTCGGGTCCATGATCCGGC
>NZ_LAJY01000831.1 GCF_000963705.1 Elstera litoralis
AGAAGGCCTGCGCCAGCCGATTGAAGGTCAGGCACTTCAGCGTCATCCGCCCGCGCGTGGTTCGAATAACATGCGCGAGCAGCGCGCTGCCGATCCCGCGCCCTTGCGCCTTGCGGTCGATATAGAGCGAATGCAAAAACGCACTCTGAAGATAGACCGAGGCAAAGCCGACCGGCTGCGCGCCACTTTCGGCGAGCCAGACGAGTTCGCCTTGCGTATCGCGATGAAAATCTTCGAACTTGAAGCTTTCAGCGGGCACCCAGCTAAAAGTTTCGCGCCGAACCTCTAAATAGAGATCGGCAAGCACTGGGTAATCGCGTAGTTCCGCCCTGCGAATTTTGATTTCCGAGGGCGGAGGCCTTGTCCTGGAAGAGGGGGAGCTTCCGGTTTGGGACAAAATTAGCCTACGAAATTGCGCGCAAATTCATCAGCAATTTGCTTCGAGGCAAAGCTGAATTCATACGTCACCGATGCGGGGGACACGTCGACGCGGCTCATGTACTGCGCATCGCGGATTTCGAGCCATTCGCCCAGGGTCGTTTCGTCTGCGGTCGCTTCAGGAATACGCACCAAAAAAGGAAAGTCCGTCATGCCAGCCTCCAAGTCTATCGGCCCTCGGGTCGGTTTTGACTACCGCCTCTCACTCATCTAACGGGGATGGTCCCACAGATCGATTACCGAACGGTAAAGACATTTGAAGAGAATTGAGTGAAATTAGGTAGTATTAATTCGGCGTTCCAGCARKTTTGCGTGACCGGATGCGTGGGGCGCGCAATCTCGGCGGTTGGGCCAAGCTCTACACGCCGCCCTTCGGCCATCACCAACACCCGATCCGCCACCGCCCGCACCGCCAGCAGGTTATGGGAAATGAACAGAATCGCCAGCCGATGCCGAGTGCGAAGCTCTCCTAAAAAGTGCCAGAATCTGCGCCTGAACCGAAAGGTCGAGCGCCGAGGTTGGTTCGTCGGCGATCAGCAGGCGCGGGTTCGGCAT
>NZ_LAJY01000832.1 GCF_000963705.1 Elstera litoralis
TTTCAACGTGCGCGCCAATGCCCAAGCCCGCGAATTGGCCCGCCGCGACAATGTCGAGATCCGCTACTACTCGATCATCTACAATGTGGTCGATGACGTAAAAGCGGCGCTCTCGGGCATGCTCGCGCCGGAAATGCGCGAAAACTTCCTGGCTACGCCGAAATCCGCGAAGTCTTCCAGCTTACCAAGTCGGGCAGCGTTGCGGGTTGCATGATTACCGAAGGTCTGGTGAAGCGCGGCAACAAGGTTCGCCTGCTGCGCGACAATGTGGTTATCCACGAAGGCACGCTGAAAACGCTCCGCCGCTTCAAGGAAGAAGTGAAGGAAGTGAGACAGGGCTTCGAATGCGGTATGGCCTTCGATAATTACAATGATCTTAAGATCGGCGACATGATCGAATGCTTCGAAATCGTCGAAGAAGCCCGCACGCTCTAGCGCGCACAGTGGTTTGAAACGGGATCAAGGGGAGGCGAAAGCCTCCCCTTTTTTCGTGTCCCGGCGGCTGGCGCGAGTATTGCTTGACCGACTGGTCAGGTTGGGCGTTTGCCGCCGCCCTATTCCTCGCACCCCGTTAGGCAAGAGGAGCGGAACGATGAAAATTGGTCAGAAAGTTGTGGGCGTCGTCGTCTTCCTGTGCGT
>NZ_LAJY01000833.1 GCF_000963705.1 Elstera litoralis
CCGCCTTCGCCGCCCAGGATGAACCCGGCTTTGAAGAGATTGGGGAAAACCATCACGCCATAGGCGCGCTTCAAGAGATTATTGATCGGTTTCCCGAGATTGGCATCGGAGCGCAGGCTATCGACGCTGATCTTCGCGCGGTCAACCAGTTCCTGTTGATCGTTGGCCAGCACCGGCTTGACGATCATCATCAGGCCAAGCATCACGCTCGCGGCCAGGGCAGTTATGCGGAACATCATTCTCTCCTTACACGTATCGCCTTCAAGGGGCTGCGCTTTTCTAGCCCGCTAATAAGACGATTGTAAGGCATCTCAAAACGCCGCACGGCCAGACGCGGGGGCTATGACCGAAATATCCCCGCGTCCGTCCAGAGGTTTTACGGCGTGGTGAGTGTGATTTTCCGCCGACCCTCGACGCCGAGGGTTTGGAGGGTTTCGCCGAAATGGGCTTTCATCAGCGCGGCATGCCGCCCATTCTGGAGGAGCAGTTTCAGGCCAGAGTCGAGCGGCTTCGCGTAATCCTTGTTTTTCGGCGCGAGGTAAAAGCGGAAATCCCGCTCATAAACCAGCAATAGATTTTTTTCGATCACAAGTTCCGGGTTGGCCGCCGCTTCCGGCACGATTTCCGTCACGCCGCGCGAGAAATAATCGACTTTCCGATCCCCCGCCGCGACCATCTTATAAAGCGCCCGCCATTCGCCCGCCTGCTCATGGACGGGAAGTCCATTGGCCTTCCATACAGCCACGTCGAACCACCCTTGGCCGAAGCCCGCCACAAGGTTCGTGGCCTTAAGATCGGCCAAGGAGGTCACGGCCGCATATTTCGCCTGATCCGCCGCCCGAATCAGAAAGACGCGCTGGCCAATCAAACCGTTGGTCAAGGGGACATCAATGCCAACGTATTTTTGATCCCGTTCGGTCGATTGAACGAACCAATGAACATCCAAACCGCCGTCTTCCAGCATCGAACCGATGCGCGGTTGCGGA
>NZ_LAJY01000834.1 GCF_000963705.1 Elstera litoralis
ATTAGTTTTTCCGAAATTGCCCGATATGCGTTTCACCTTTGGCAAGCGCGGCATCTGACTGTATAAGCAAAAGCTATGATGTTGCTGTTTCACCAATGGGTATCGCCGGGATCGCGCAAAATCCGGCTGATGCTGAAAGAAAAAGAACCTGGATATCGATCTTCAGATCGAGAAGACCTGGGAGCGACGGCCCGAGTTTTTGGCGTTGAACCCAGCGGGGGACGTGCCCGTTCTTCTGCTGGAACCCGGTGCTTATCCGCTCTGCGACGCCACGGCGATTGCCGAATATCTCGAAGAGAGTTTCGCCGACCGCCCGTTGCTGGGACAAACGGCGCTGGAGCGCGCCGAAATTCGCCGATTGATCGGCTGGTTCGACGTGAAGTTCAACCGCGAGGTGACGCAAAACCTTGTCGATGAGAAAATCACGAAGCGGTTAACAGGGCTTGGGCATCCGAATAGCCAAGCAATCAAGGCCGGATACGCCAATATCCATTATCATCTCGATTATATCGCCTATCTTTCAGAGCGGCGCAGTTATCTAGCCGGGGCCGATTTTAGTTTGGCGGATATTACCGCTGCGGCCCATCTCTCCTGTGTCGATTATATCGGCGATGTGCCGTGGGATGAGCATCCTGGGGCGAAAGAATGGTATGCGCGGGTAAAGTCACGCCCCAGTTTCCGGCCGCTTCTGGCGGATCATATT
>NZ_LAJY01000835.1 GCF_000963705.1 Elstera litoralis
CGGCACTATCTCCCGCCCCCGGCCCTCATGTCAGCCGTGGTCGCCGAAGGACGTGGCTGATTTTTAACCGCCCCAAAGTCCGCGAGTGCGCTTGAACCCGCGAAAAAGGCCAAATAGGGGTAAAACGGCAAACCCCCCGCCTGTTCGGGCGGGGGTTTTTTTGTCGGTATAATTTGGTTGCGGGGGCAGGATTTGAACCTGCGGCCTTCAGGTTATGAGCCTGACGAGCTACCGGGCTGCTCCACCCCGCGTTTGTATGTTTGCGCTATCGGCTTGCGCCTACTTGAGCGCGTTGTTTTTTGTCCTCCTTGAGGACGTATTTTTTGAGAGACTGTGAGTGTGTGTTGATTTTTTGTTTTTTGCCTATGGCGCGTTGCACTGCTTGAGGCGTTTTTTGTTATGCGGTTTGAGGACCTGGCAGCGACCTACTCTCCGTGTCTTAAGACAAAGTACCATTGGCGCTAAGGATTTTCACGGCCGAGTTCGGGATGGGATCGGGTGCGGGCTCCTTGCTATGGCCACCAGGTTGTCGAACCGCATGACGTGTTTTTTTGCCCTATCGGCCTTTGGCCTAGTTGAGGGCGTTTACACACTCTGTTTGCGGCGTTTTGGCGCTGCGATCAGAG
>NZ_LAJY01000836.1 GCF_000963705.1 Elstera litoralis
ACCGGATGAAAAGCGGCGAACTGCCGATGCCGCCGATGGCCGAGGTGATGGGCATGCATCCCGATGTGGCGGAACATGGGCGCGTGGTCTTCACCTCCACGCCGAAAGCGGCTTTTCTCAACCCGATGGGTACCATCCACGCGGGCTATGCCCTAACGTTGCTCGATACGGTGCTGGCCTGCACAGTCCATTCTACTTTGGCGGCGGGTCAGACTTATACGACGCTGGAAGTGAAGGCCAATTTCGTTCGCGCCATCCTGCCCGATTCCGGCCTGCTCACGATCGAAGGTAAAATTCTCTCGGCGGGACGGCGCATCGGCACGTCGGAAGCCAAGATCACCGATGCCAAAGGCCGTCTGCTCGCCCATGCGACGAGACATGCATTATTTTCTCGGGCGATTAGGCTTTGTGGGGATTGTGAATCCCCATTTGCGGGATTCACGCTCGGGATGGACTGTTTAATCCTGGCCGACGCCCAAAACGCGGGGGTAGGCGAAACCAGTCTGTTTTTATGAATTTTCTCAAACGGCTTGCGGCCTAAATTTCTGATGTCTCAGAAGAAAAATGGCGCGCCCGGAAGGACTTGAACCTCCAACCCCCAGATTCGTAGTCTGGTGCTCTATCCAGTTGAGCTACGGGCGCCCGCCGTTGAGGTGGCGGAAATTAG
>NZ_LAJY01000837.1 GCF_000963705.1 Elstera litoralis
AACAGTGTAAGCTCGAAACGTTTACGAAAATTACTGAGCTGCTTAATATAATATTAGGATTCGAGATTTTATAACGGATCATCGCTATGGGTTGATGTGGTGTGTCTATCCTTCCCTTTTCGTAAGAAAAAATCCCGGACCGCACGACAGGACCCCCAGAAGGGGAATGAATGATTATGGTGGGTGCAGCAAAACGCTGGCGGCTGAAATTGGGCGTTTCGGGGCGGATTTTTTTAATCTCGGTCGCAGTTTGTACCTTGGGTATTGCGCTAACCAGTGGTTACGGCATGTACCGGGCGATAGATGAGTTTGATCGACTTGGAAAAGCCTCAGTCGATTCGGCCTTTCGTGTTTTTCGGGATGTCTTAGCGCAATATGGCAAAGACTACCGCCTTGTCGATGGTAAGATGATGATCGGCGATTACACGGTCACGGCGGAAGATACGGCGGCGACCGACCGGGTAACGGCGGCGACCGGCGCGGTTATGTCTATCTTGGTTGGCGACACCCGCGTCTCTACCAGTCTGCGTTTTCCGGACGGTAAGCGTCAAACGGGCGTCAAAATGGCCGATGGTCCGATCAAAACGGCAGTTTTGGGCGAAGGAAAATCCTATCGCGGCACTTCGGGAACCGGCGCTGCAGTTTATTACGTCGCGTATGAGCCAATCAAAGATGTGAATGGCAAAGTCATTGGCGCGATCGGCCTTGGCATGCTGGCGAAGAATTTCATGGAAGCCGTTGACGTGATCGTGTGGCAGCAGGGCGCTATTGCCCTCGGCATGCTCGTGCTGTCTGGGCTTGTGCTGTGGTTCGCCTTGGGCC
>NZ_LAJY01000838.1 GCF_000963705.1 Elstera litoralis
CAATCTTGCCATTCGCCGTCGCCATCGATGCGCAAGGGGGGGCGTTCAAGCTGTGATCCGGCGCGCCGAGGCGGCGGGTTCATCTGCACCACATCGTCTTCGCTGACAGCGAGGTCGGTTGCGATCTTGGCCACCTGCTCCGGCGTCATATCGCCATCGTCAATCGCGCGCATTTGGCCCTTCAGCCGCCGCAGATTGAAGAACAGCTTTTTCTGCGCCGCCGTGGTGCCCATTTTCACGAGGCTCCAGCTATGCAGGATATATTCTTGAATGGCGGCGCGGATCCACCACATAGCATAGGTGGCCAGGCGGAAGCCCTTATCGGCATCAAAGCGTTTAACCGCCTGCATCATGCCGACATTACCTTCGGAAATCAGCTCGGAGACCGGCAAACCGTAGCCCCGATAGCCCATAGCGATTTTGGCGACAAGGCGCAGATGGCTCGTGACCATCTTATGCGCGGCTTCAATATCGCCTTCGTCTTTGAATTTTTTGGCGAGGGAAAACTCATCCTCAACCGTCAGCATCGGGAACTTTCGGATTTCCGAAAGATACCGGGATAGATTTCCATCGCTTCCAATAATCGGCAAGCTCGCGGCCATGATGAACCCTCCTATGGCGTTCGTTCGTCGGGGGACTTCCCCCTGGGCAGGCTCCTGGTCCGAGTTCGGCACCCAATTCTGCGGTGCGGTGACGCTATCCCCCAAAAAAGGCGAGATAATGTCGGGTTTCCCCCTCGGATCATTCGAGCATATCGCAACTTAACACTGTTTCAAGCGCAAAATTAGGCTTGTTCTAAAAAAGCCTCCAGGGCAGCCAAATCGGGCGGCAGCGGCGTTTCAAACAGCATATGCTCGCCGGACACCGGGT
>NZ_LAJY01000839.1 GCF_000963705.1 Elstera litoralis
CAGTGCAAGGCGCGCTGGCGGGGCCGAATTTCTCCACCGATCTACTCGGCACTTACCTGTATCGCACCTTCTTCGGCTTTCAGTTGCAGTTGGGCGATCAGGCAATGGGGGCGACGATTGCGGCGATGATGTTCTTCATCATTCTGGCGGGCGTCATGCTCTATCTCTTCGTCATTCAGCGGCGCATGCGGCGCTATCAATTCTAGGGGTTTCGATGAACAAGGCCCGCTCGTCGCCTTTAACCCCCGTGCTGATGCATTTGGCGTTGGGGCTCTATACGCTGATCTGCCTCGCCCCAGTGGTGCTGGTGATTATGAACTCGATGAAGTCGCGGTCGGCGATTTTCGCGGCCCCAATGGCGCTGCCGACGCCAAAAACCTTTGATCTCATCGGCTTTACCACCGTGCTGAGCAAGGGCGATTTCGTCGGCTATTTCGGCAATAGTCTCATTATTACCTGCGGTGCGCTGTTCTGCGTGCTGCTGTTCGGCGCGATGGCGGCTTTTGCCCTGTCCGAATATAAGTTTCGCGGCAACACACTGTTGGGTTTGTATTTGGCGCTCGGGATTATGATTCCCATCCGCCTCGGCACGATTGGTATTCTCAATATCATGGTGGCAACCGACCTTGTGAACACGCACCTGGGGCTGATTCTCGTCTATACGG
>NZ_LAJY01000084.1 GCF_000963705.1 Elstera litoralis
AAACTGGGCGCGTCCGGGGCGAGAACGCGCCATTCCACCCGCCCGTCGGGGCGGGTTAAAAAAAAACGAGGCTCTGGGGCTCATCGAGCGCTAGGCTAGAGAGATCGGGCGTGTCGGCGGTTTGATGGGCCTGCCACAGGTCGGCGACCGCAAAAGACGATTGAACCAGCCGCGCGCTTGGATGGGCGGTGAAGCGCAGGGCGGCGAAACTCGCCTCCGGCACGGCGGCAAAATCGGACGCCGCGAGGGCGGGGGCTGCGGGGGCGAGTAGCGTTTCGATCATAGCGCGCTCCAGCCGCGCGACCTCCGCCACATAGGGGAAATCGGCCATGCCGGGGGCGGTGGCGAGGAAGGCCGGAAAATCCGCGCCATAGCTGGCCATATCGGGCCGCGCCGGTGGATGAGCGCGCAGAAAATGCCGGGCGGCCTGGGCGAAATAATCCGCTCCAACCAAGGTCGCCGTCACCGGAAAATTCGCCGCCAGGGCCGCCGTGAGGGAGAGGCGGACGTTATTCCGGTAAATCTGGGCGCGCTCGGGGGCGTGCAAGCCTGCGGGCGGGGCGTCACTCGCGCCCAGGAGATAGGCGGCGAAAGCGGTTTGCTGCGCGGCGAGGCTCATGAGGGCATCCGCTGGCGGGCGGCCTCGGCTTCGGCGAGCAGTATCGCCAGATCCGGTAAATCGGCGTCCCATTCGATGAGCGTCGGGCGCGGGCCGATTTGGCCGAGAATTGTTTCATAAAGCTGCCAAACCGCCGGGGCGACGGGGGCAGCGTGAGTGTCGATCAAGATCCCCCCTTCCGGCCCGTCGCGGTGCGTGTGGCCCGCCAAATGGATTTCCTCGGCGACGGCCAGCGGGTAGGTCGCAAGCCAGTCCTCCGGTAGCAGGCCCTGATTCTGCGCCGAGACGTAGAGGTTATTCACATCCAGCAGCAGCCCGCAGCCAGTTCGGCGCAGCAGCTCGGCGATAAACGCCCCCTCCGGCCAGTCGTTTTCGGTGAAGCCGACATAGGTCGAGGGGTTTTCCAGCAGAATTTTACGCCCAAGCCGGGTTTGCACTCGGTCGATATTCCGCGCCAGAACCTCCAAGGCCTCCGATGTGTAGGGAAGGGGGAGGAGGTCGTTCAAATAGCGCCCGCCGACGCGGCACCAGGCCAAATGATCGGAGATCAGTGCTGGGGAACAGGCTTCGGTGAGATCGGCAATGCGGGAAAGATGGATTTCATCCACACTTTCGGCCGAGCCGAGCGAAAGCCCGACGCAATGCAGGCTGATTGGCACGCGCTCGGCCAAGGCCAGCAGCAAGCGCTGGGTTGGACTGCCGGGGTGCAGGTAATTTTCCGCATGGATTTCGAGGAAATCGACGGGCAGGGCCGTCGGTTGCGCTACCAGCGCGGCGAAATCCGAGTGGTGATCGGCGCGCAGTCCAATTCCCACTGCCGTTGCCGCCACAGCAGGCCCTAGGGCAAGAGGAGGCGCAAGCGCAAGATCGATCATGCCGCGCCTCCTCTGCCAGATGAGGCGGTTAGGCCTTTTTCGGCTGCAAGGCACCACCCGCGCCCGCGCAGCTTCCGGCGGGGACATATTTCCACGCGTCCGGTTGATTATCGACCTTCGAAGTGCCCGCGCAGGAGCTGCTGCCGGTTTGGCAATCGTTCTGCCCGGCCTTGGCGATGCCGTAGCATTTTTCTTTCGCTTGCGCTGTGGCGGGCGTTGCGGCGAAGGCAACGGCGGCCATAGCGACGGCCCCGGCGATGGACGCAACACCTAAGCTTTTCTTGGACATCGGAACGCTCATGATTCTCTCCCGGAAAGGAGGCGGTAGCACCGCCGCAGCTCATCGTTTCGACGGGATTGCACCGTCTTGTCTCTGGTTCGATCTTTACGGCGATGAGGTTACAGGGGGATGCGGGGGGACGGAAAAAAATCTTTACCCCCATAAAATGCCCCGTCGATCATTGAGGCGTCATCGACTCTGGCTATAGAATGGTGACACTGGACGAAACCTGATGAAGGACTGACCGTCGCCATGCTGTTCACCCGCTCTTCCCTGCTGACCGTCTCGGTCGCGGCGCTCCTCTCGGCGGGGGCATTCGCCCAAGCCCCGGCCCCGCTGAAATTGACGATTCTGCACGTCAACGATATTCACTCGCGCCTGCTGCCAATCAATCGGTTCGGCACTACCTGTTCCCCGAAGGAAGAGGAAGAGAAGAAGTGCTTCGGCGGCGTCGCCCGCATCGGCTATCAGGCCCAGGAAATCGCCAAGCAGGTTAAGGCGGGCGGCGGACATTCGGTGTTCCTGCACGCCGGCGACCAGTTCCAGGGCTCGCTCTTCTACACAGTTTACAAGGGCAAGGCCGATCTGGTGGCGGTGAATTTGCTCGATGTCGACGCTATGTCGCTCGGCAATCACGAGTTCGACGACGGCCCCGGCGTGCTGGCCGATTTTCTGAAGGGCACGAAGTTCCCGGTTCTGTCGGTGAATGTCGATGTCAGTAAAGAGCCGCGCCTCCAAGGTCTGTTCCAGCCCTATACGATTATCGAACGCGGCGGCCAGAAGATCGGCATCATCGGGGCCACCACCGACGATACCCCCATCACCTCCTCGCCGGGGCCGACCGTGAGCTTCGCCCACGAAGACGGCCCGCTGAAAAAGGCGGTTGAGGAACTGAAAAGCCTCGGCATCGATAAGATCATCGCGCTCACCCACAGCGGCTGGATTCGCGATCAGGAAATCGCCAAGAATGTCGATGGGATCGATATTATCGTCGGCGGCCATTCGCACACGCTGCTGTCGAATAAGGTCAAGGAAGCCGAAGGCCCGTACCCCATCGTCGTGAACGGCAAGGCCGGGCGCACGCTGATCGTGACGGCAGCGGCCTATAGCCAATATTTGGGCCGTCTCGACGTGACCTTCGACGCGAAGGGCGTGGTTTCTTCTTACGAGGGCGAGCCGATTTTGCTCGATGCCTCGGTTGCTGAAGATAAAGCCATTCGCAGCGAAATTAATAAGTTCGACGCGCCGATTACGGAGATGAAGAATAAGCCGGTTGGCACCTCCGGCGTTTCGCTCGATGCCAGCACCTGCCGCAAGGGCGAATGCCTGATGGGCAATCTGGTGGCCGATGCGCTGGTTTGGTCCACTGCCTCCAAGGGCACCGAGTTCGCCATTCAAAACGGCGGCGGCGTGCGTGCCTCTATCGGCGAAGGCCCGGTAACGCTCGGCCATGTGCTGACCGTGCTGCCGTTCCAGAACACGATCGCCACGATGAAGCTGAAGGGCTCGGACGTGGTGGCGGCGCTGGAAAATGGCGTGTCGAAGGTCGAAGAAAACCAAGGCCGCTTCCCGCAGGTCTCCAGCAACCTGCGCTATAGCTGGGACCCGAAAAAGCCTGCGGGCAGCCGCATTGTTTCGGTCGAGGTGAAGCGCAACGGCAATTTCCAGCCGCTTGATCCGAACGCGGTTTATAACGTCGCCACCAACGACTTCATGCGTCGGGGCGGCGATGGCTACACAGTCTTCAAGACCAATGCCGTCGATGCCTATGACTTTGGCCCGAATTTGGAAGATAGTGTTGCCGCCTATATCGCCAAGAACTCCCCGGTTCAGGCGAAATTGGAAAGGGCGCGTGCGTCAGCCGTAACCTTCAGACACGATCTTAAAAGCCACGGCCCGATCTGGCAGCAGATCGGGCGTTTGCGTTTAGCGCGCCAAATCAGCTATATTGTCCGACAAATTAAGAGAGCGTTAGGCCGTCGTCTCCGGCGGTGCCAGCGCCGTTTTTGGAGGAAATCCCATGTCGCTCACCGCTACTGAAATTCTGCCCGAGGATGCCGACCGTGCCTTGCTGATCGGGCGGGTTTGGTCGTTGGCCGAGGCGGGGCCGTGCCCCGTGCTGGTGCGCGGCGGGCGGCTGCTGGATGTGTCCGCGCTGGCCCCGACGGTTTCGGGCTTGCTCGACTTACCCGATCTTGCGGCGGTACTGCGGGACGGGGTGGATTTTCCTGATCTTGGCAGCCTCGACGATTATCTCGCGGGAACGGCGGGGCAATTGCTCGCGCCGGTCGATTTACAGGCGGTGAAGGCGGCGGGCGTGACCTTTGCCGACAGCATGCTGGAACGGGTCATCGAGGAACAGGCCAAGGGCGACCCAACCCGCGCGCAGGAAATCCGCATTCGGCTCGCCCCGATCCTGGGCGATAATCTGCGCGGGCTGGTCGCCGGGTCCGACCGCGCGGCGGCGGTGAAGGCGGCGCTGCAAGATTTGGGGCTATGGTCGCAGTATCTCGAAGTCGGCATCGGCCCGGACGCTGAGATTTTCACCAAGGCGCAGCCAATGGCGGCGGTGGGCTGCGGCGCGCGGTGGGCATTCACCCGATTTCCAACTGGAACAACCCGGAGCCGGAAGTTGTGCTGGTTCTCACGTCCGGTGGGCAGATCATCGGCGCGACCTTGGGGAATGACGTTAATCTGCGCGATGTCGAAGGCCGTTCGGCGCTGCTGCTCGGCAAAGCCAAGGATAATAACGCCTCCTGCGCGCTGGGGCCGTTCATTCGCCTGTTCGACGGGGCTTTTTCGCTGGAGACGGTAAAAAAACTACGCGTGACGTTGCGCGTAACCGGCGAGGATGGGTTCGTGATGGAAGGCGAAAGCCGGATGGAAGTCATCAGCCGCCCGCCGGAGAATTTGGCGGCGCAACTGCTGAACGCGCACCATCAATATCCCGATGGGGCGGTGCTCTTCTGCGGCACTTTGTTCGCCCCGACCAAAGACCGCCGCGCGCCGGGACAAGGGTTTACCCACGAACTCGGCGACCGAGTGGAAATCGCAACCCCCAGCCTGGGCCGTCTCGTCAATTGGGTGCAGCGCACCGATGCTTGCCCGCCCTGGGTTTTCGGAACGCGCGCGCTGATGGAGAATTTGGCGCGGCGCGGCAAGCTTTAAGCTGAAAGGCCGGAGGGGAAATCCTCCGGCCTTTCTTATGGGATCAGCGTTGCGTGACCAAATCCCACCCCGGCAGATCGGCGAGTTTCACGGAACGACCCGTATCGGCGCTTTGCAGGGCGGCAACCCCGCAGAAGACGGACAAGGCCCCCGCGCGCGCATCGGCCCGCTGGGCATAGGGATCGGGCAAATCGCGCTCGACGATCATGCGTTGCAGGCGAATATCGCCGCCGAAATGGCCGCCGCGCGTGAAGGGCAATTCGATCTTCTCCACGGTCCGATTATTGAGAATCACCAGGATTGTATCGACATCCGGTTCCTGCCAGGGCTGGCCCTCGTACTGGCGGATTTCGATGCGGCCTTTGGTGCCGTTGAACGCCAGATGATAGCCTTCGATGGGCATAAAGCTATTCAGCGAATAGGCCACCTGCACACCGCTATCGTAGAGAATATCGGCGGTCATCGTATCGGGAATATCGATCTCGGGCCGGAACACGCAGCGGTCACGGTGGTAGCCGTCGGCCGTGTGGGCCGTGCCGTAGAGCGCGTTCAACCACGGGTCGCCCGCAACATCGAGGGCAAAACCGCACTCGGCCTTGCCGGTGCAGGTGGAACAGGTTTCGCCGCGCTGAACGCCGTTCTTGCCGTAGTGGCGCTGGCCGGCGCGGGCGAAAACCTCTTGCGGTTCGGCGTCGAGATACCAGTTCAGTAGGTCGAAATGATGGGTGGCCTTATGGACGAAGAGGCTGCCGGAATTCTCGCGGTTGGCATGCCAGCGGCGGAAATAATCGGCCCCATGTACCGTATCGAGATACCAGTGGAAATCGACCGAAACCACCTCGCCGATCTTCCCCGACAGTAGTTCCTGCTTGATCCGCGTGGAGGTCGGGGCGTGGCGATAATTGAAGCCAACGTCCACCCGCCGCCCGGTTCGGGCTTGGGCTTCCAGAATGCGGGCGCATTTCTCGGCAGTGGTCGCCATCGGCTTTTCGATGATTACGTCCGCCCCGGCCTCCATCGCTTCAATCGCGTGGCGGTCGTGGTCACAGTCACGGGTACAGACGATCACGGTGTCGGGTTTGACGGCGGCGAGCATACTCGTGAGATCGTCGAACAGTGGCGCGTCCCGCCCTATAAAATCGGCGGCAAAGGCGCGGCGGATGGGGTTGGAATCGCAGATACCGACGAGCTCGATTTGATCGCTGAACCCATCGAGCAATTCCTTGCCCCAGGTTCGGGTGCCACGGCTGCCGGTACCGATGAGGGCGACGCGGGGTTTTGCTCTTGTTTGGGTCATTTTTTGAGTGCTCCTCAGCAAACCGTTTGAAAGCGCTCGACGCAGGTTTTCAGAACCTCGTGCCCGTCGCGCTTCCACCAATTTTCGGCGGAGAAAAATCTCCACCTCCTGCGGGCCGTGGAACCCGGCGGCTTGGATCTGGCGGCGGATGCCGGGCAGGTCGATGACGCCATCACCCATCATGCCCCGGTCCAGCAGCAGGTCGCGCGTCGGCACCAGCCAGTCGCAGATGTGATGGGCGAGAATGCGGCTGTCCCGCCCGGCGCGAGCGATCTGCGCGGCAAGATCGGGATCCCACCAGACGTGGTACACGTCGATGGCGACGCCGATGCCATCGCCCAGGGCGTCGCAGAGATCGAGCGCTTGACCAAGCGTGTTCACGCAAGCGCGGTCCGCCGCATACATCGGGTGCAGAGGCTCAATGGCGAGCGGAATACCCGAGGCGCGGGCGTAGGGCAGAACGGCGGCGATACCGTCCGCGACCATCTGCCGAGCCCCGGTGATATCCTTCGAATTGACGGGCAGGCCGCCAACGACGAGGACGAGACAGTCGGCCCCGAGGGCGGCGGCTTCGTCGACCGCGCGTTTATTATCGTCAATCGTGGCCGCAATCCCGTCGGGGGTGGCGGCGGGAAACATCCCGCCCCGGCAGAGGCCGGTGACGCGAATGCCATTGTCCTTGATGATCTTGGCGGATTCCGCCAAACCCTGCTTTTCTACCTGATCGCGCCAGGGGGCGACCGCCGTGATGCCTTGGGCAAGGCAGGCGTCGATAGCGTCTTTCAAGCCCCACTGCTGGCGCACCGTGGCAAGATTGATCGAGAGTCCCGTGAGTGACATGGGCGTTTCCTCGGAAAGTTTGGCCGTTGATCCGGCCTTTTCTTATGCGGCGAGCGGGCTAAGCGCTGACCAGTCGGGACTTGCCGCTGACCCAAGGCCGGGCGACGCCAGAAGCGAGGTTAGCGACACCGCGCCGTTCTCGATTGTGAGCCGGGCGTGTCCTTGCGGCGCGCGGGCGTAGAGATCGGGGTGCGCAGCAAGGAAGTCCGCCTGTTCGCCCGGCGGCGCGCTGCCCATCCCATCGACGTAATGATGCCCGTTGCGCTCGATATGCTCAGCCCCGATGAAGGCCGCCAGTAGTAGATCCTGCTGAACGCCAAGCCCGGCTTGGGTGGTGAGATCCTCGGCGGACATGAAGAAACCGCGCCCCCAGGCCTCTACGCGCGCTCGGTTGAGGATCGCCCGATACAGGCCCTTGCAGCTTTTCGACGAAATCCCCGTATAGCCGAGGGTGCGCGCCGTTACGAAAGCGCCCATTTCGCCATCCGATTCGTCAATTTCCACTGGCACCAGGGCCGCGAGCGCGTGAATCGGCGCGGACAAGGCCACCGCACGGGCAATCGGCTGTTCCAGGAATAGTATATTCGCCCGAAAATGGGCAAGGCGCGGCTCGGCGGCGATCTTCTCCCAGAGCGCGATCACCGAATCGGCGTCGGGGAACTGCTCGTTACCGTCCAGAGTGAGGCGATAGTCGGGTAGGCGGTCCAGCAGCGCCGCGATGCGGGTAAGCCGGTCCAGATCGGCGTCGGCATTTCCCGAGAGCTTTAGTTTGAAAAAGCGGTGGCCATAGGCGGTAATCGCGGCTTCGAGGCTATTCGGCAGCCCGTCCTGTGGCCCGTCGGCGGGCTTTTCGGCGTCGGTAATCGCGTCGATCATCCCGACCGTGTGGCGGATATTGATGCGATCCGCCGGGGTTTGCGCGGCAAGGAAACTATCGAGATCGAACCCGACCAGATCGGGCGCGGTGCGCGCGTCCAGCCCCGGTAAGTTTCGTTGAAGCGCGGCGACCGCAGGCAGCCCATAGGCTTTACACAGCGCATCCAGTACAGCCCGATCCAGCAGCGCGAGCCCGAAGGAGGCGATCAACCCGCCGAGCCCCCGTTGGGCGCAGGCGGCGTGATGGGCGGCTTCCACCGAGGCGCTAAGGCCGAAGGCCGTGGCGCTATCGGCGGCGAGCAGATGGGTTTTCGCGATCCGCAGCGCTGTGCGGAGCTGGTTGAAATTATCCGCGTTGCTGAGGGCGGAATTCTTGTCGAACCATTTCGGCACCATCAGTTCGGCGGACTGGCCCACGGCCTCGCGCCCATCCTCCAGCCGGATACGAACCCGAACGAAGGCCTGCGGCGCGTCCCGCACCGTGACCGCGCCAAAGCGGAAGGCAGGCGGAAGCTGACGGGCCGCTCGAACAGATCGGCGTCCAGCAGCTTTACGGTGGGAGAGTCGCTGCCCATCGTTAAACGATCCCGGCGACGGCGAGCACGCGGCGCATGCGTTCGGTCGCAAGATCGGGGTCGCGCAGCACCCGCGCCGTATCCGCGAGGCGGAAGAGTTCGGCGAAATGCTGCACCGACCGCCCGCTTTGCTGCCCGCCCAGCATGAGGAAATGATCCTGCAAGCCATTGAGATAGGCGAGGAAGACGACGCCCGTCTTATAAAAGCGCGTCGGCGCTTGGAAGATATGGCGGCTCAGCGGAACCGTCGGCTCCAAAATGGCGTTAAAAGACGCGAGATTCCCCGCAGCAAGCTCAGCCAGCCCGGCCGAGGCGGCGGGGGCGATGGCGTCGAAAATGCCCAAGAGCGCGTCCGAATAGCCGTGATCGTCGCCCGCGATCAGTTCGGCATAGTTGAAATCGTCACCCGTATACATGCGCACGCCCTTCGGCAGGCGGCGGCGCATCGCAATTTCTTTTTCCTTCGACAGAAGCGAAATCTTGATACCGTCGATCTTACTGGCGTGGGCTTCCAGCACGGTCAGGCAGGTATCCATCGCGGCGTAATCGTCGGTCGAGCCCCAATAGCCTTTGAGGGCGGGATCGAACATGTCGCCGAGCCAATGGATAACGACGGGTTCCTTAACCTGCCGCAACAGCCGGTCATAGACCTTCACATAATCGTCGGGGCCGGTGGCGATGCGGGCGAGCGCGCGGCTCGCCATCAGAATGATGCGCCCGCCGAGCCCTTCGATGAAGGCGAACTGCTCCTCATAGGCGCGGATCACATCGTCGAGGCTCTTGGCATTCTCCGGGGCGAGATGATCGGTCCCGGCCCCGCAGGCGACCAAACCCTTGCGCGGTTTGGCGGCGGCGAGCGAGCGGCGGATCAACTCCTGCGCGCCCGCCCAATCCAGCCCCATACCGCGCTGGGCGGTATCCATCGCTTCCGCGACGCCGAAGCCGAGATCCCACAGGTATTCGCGGAACTCGATGGTTTTATCCCAATCGACGGCGCTATCGACCCAGGGGCAATTCTCCGCCAGGGGATCGACGACGACATGGGCGGCGGCAAAGGCGATGCGGTTGAACTGCGGCGTTCCTGCCGGGCGCGGCAAGGGCGCGTTTTTGACCGTATAGGGCGCGAGCGTGCCGCCGGGGCCGGGAAGAGTAAGGCTCGGCATCGCTTAAGCCTCCAGTTTCGGCACGTCGAGCCAACGGCGTTCTTGCCAGCTTTTCAGCCCAAGTTCGGCCAATTGCACGCCCTTGACGCCTTGCATCAGATCGAACTTCCAGGGAGCGTCGGCGACGAGATGACGGATGAACTCTTCCCACTGCACCTTGAAGCCATTATCGACCGGCTGATTGTCCGGTACTTCGTCCCACTGCTGGGCGAAGTTCATCGTTTGCGGCTGGTCGGGGTTCCAGACCGGGCGGGGGGTATTGACGCGGTGCTGCGTCCAACAGCGGGTGAGCCCCGCTACCGCCGAGCCGTGGGTGCCATCGACCTGGAAGGTCACGAGATCGTCGCGGCGCACGCGCACGGCCCAGGAGGAATTGATCTGGGCGATCACGCCACCCTCAAGCTCGAAGGTGGCATAAGCGGCGTCGTCGGCGTCGGCGACGTAAGTGTTGCCCTGCTCATCCACCCGGCTCGGAATATGGGTCGCGCCCAGGCAGGAGACGGCCTTGACCTCGCCGAAGAGATTATCCAGCACATAGCGCCAGTGGCAGAGCATATCGAGAATGATGCCGCCGCCATCATTCTTGCGGTAATTCCAGCTTGGGCGCTGGGCGGGTTGCCAATCGCCCTCGAACACCCAATAGCCGAACTCGCCGCGCACGGAGAGAATCTTCCCAAAGAAGCCGCTGTCGCGCAGCATTTTGATTTTTCGCAAGCCCGGCAGGTAGAGCTTATCCTGCACCACGCCGTTCTTAATGCCCTTTTGCGTGGCGAGGCGGGCGAGGGTGAGGGCGGTGCCGACATCTTCGGAAATCGGCTTTTCGCAGTAGACATGCTTGCCCGCGTGGATGGCTTGCGTAAGCAGGGCTGCGCGCATTTGCGTCGAGCCCGCGTCGAAAAACAGCGTGTCGTCCGGATTGGCGAGGGCCGCCGTAAGGTCGGTCGTGGTGCGGGTGATGCCGTGGCGCTTGGCGATTTCGGCAATCTTCTCCGCGTTGCGGCCCACGAGAATAGGATCGGGCATAACGCGGTCGCCATTGGCCAGCAGCACGCCGCCTTGGTCGCGGATCGCCACAATCGAGCGCACCAAATGTTGATTGTAGCCCATGCGGCCGGTGATGCCGTGCATGATGATGCCGAGCCGGATCGTCGCCATTGTCGTTTCCCCATCGGAAAGGGGCGGCTCATTGCTTAGGCCGCCGTTATAACCAGATGGTTACTAATCAGACACGGTTTACAAACCCCGTCAAGGGCCGCCGATTGCGATTTTTTATTTTAATTAGACGCGAAGATACGACACAATCATATCGGCAATATGCTCGCCCCAGCGCTTTAATTCTTCCGATTTTACAAATTCCCGACTAAAAATAATCGAAGTTGTATGGTGATTTGACAGGTAATAATAGCCCAGGGCGGCAATGCTGAGATAGACGTGAACCGGGTCGGCCCCGGCGCGGAACTGGCTTTGCCGGTGCCCACGCTCCAAAA
>NZ_LAJY01000840.1 GCF_000963705.1 Elstera litoralis
ATCCGGCTCGGTCCGCCCAGCATCGCGTTAAGCTTAGAAAATTTGCTTAAATGATTATAAAATATATCTACAATCTCAGGGAGATGAGGAATAATCAAAGCTCGAACATGTTGTAAAGTTTCATTGATGTCGCTCGATATATTAAGAAAATGTAAACGTTCATCTCGGGTTTGGGCGGCATTGATAAAAATTTTGGTGATGTCGTGCATAGGTTTGACCATTCTATGAATGTTTTTGATTGTTCTTTGCAATCATACCGTGATTCAACGTTTTTGTCCTCAGCAAAAATGCCGTGCTTAAGAGCAGAATGCCTGTGCATGGGCGCATGAGAATCCCTGGCTGGGCAGGGGCAGGCCGATCTGTTACTTTCAAAGATTAAGGTGCTGGGCGAGATCGTGAGGAGAGCGGGCGTGACGCAGGGTGTGGATGGGTTGGACGCGACGGGTATTCCCGGACAAGAGCCGCGCAAAAAGAACCTGATCGGCCTGACCCGCGAGGAGCTTAAGGCCGAAATGCTGGCTTTGGGCGAAGCGCCGTTTCGCGCTAAGCAATTGTGGCACTGGCTTTATCATCGTGGCGAAACCGATTTCGAGGCGATGACGACGCTGCATAAGGATTTCCGCCGCCGCCTCGCCGACACCTACGAAGTCCGCCGCCCGGAAAATAAAGTCGATCGCCTCTCCGTCGATGGGACGCGCAAGTGGCTGCTGCGCATGGACGACGGCAATGAAATCGAAACCGTCTATATTCCCGAAGACGATCGCGGCACCTTGTGCGTCTCCAGCCAAGTCGGCTGCACGCTCACCTGTCGTTTCTGCCACACGGGTACGATGAAGCTGGTCCGCAATCTCGACCCTGCCGAAATCGTCGGGCAAGTGATGCTGGCGCGTGACTGT
>NZ_LAJY01000841.1 GCF_000963705.1 Elstera litoralis
CCAGTAACTCGACGCAAAATTAGCCGCGCCCACGCAAAAACTGCCTGTCCGCCGTTCGAAAGTTTGGTCGGGAATTTTTTTGCTAAACCAAGTCGCCAGATCGCTAAACCCTGCCAAAACCCGCTGCATTTCTGCGAGGTCCATCGTCTCCTCATTCTCATAGGCATAGATGAGGAGTTGGGTGGTTTGATCCATTTTCTGGCGGATATCCGCGACGAGCTTTTGCTCCTCAACGGAAAACTCCCCGGCGGCCGCAGGCTGCGCCAGGGCCGGGAGCAGGGCGAGAAGCAGGGCGATGATCCGCCAGGGGAGTACCATCGGGCGTTGATCCTGAAGCCAACAAACACGCGCAACGCTGCCAGCCCAAGGGGGCGGGGTCAAGCGCCTCGCTCTACCCGCCAAGGCTGAACTGACTATCCACTTTACCGGCTTACCGTCGGGGGTGCAGGCCCAGGTCATGAGCGAGACGGAGTGGCTTAACATCCAGACGAGCATGGGCTACAACGTCCACAGTCAAAGTGGCCTGCCGCCGGTGCCGCGCAGTCTTCGCGGGCGTTTCTGAGCTATTGGCGTAGATCATCGGCAGCAAGGTCAAGCCCCTGACTCTATCAGGGGTTTTTCTCCTTATATTTTTTTAAGTGATAGTCGCATAATTTAACATCCCGATAATAACTATTCAGCAATGCATTATACCCTATTTGAAAAAAATCCGGGGGGAGTTTCTGATTCTGTGAGTTTTCCCCGTGTCTGATAATATAATCTTTTATAAAATATTTAGGAAAATCGACAAAATTTTCACAAAATAAACTAGCAATTCTTAAATTATAGATTGAGTAATAATTTACATATAGCTTGTTAGATTGCATTAAAATTAATTCAAGTTTTTTATTTTTTTTATCCTTCATATAATTTTGTATGTTTTGGGTCAGTTCGAGAGATTTTTCACGAATAAGATCAATGGCCTCAATAGTGATTTTTGGAGCTTTTTCTCTATCTTCGAGAACGGTCGGCGCTTGATCGAGATGAATATAGCATTTCTGAAAAACAAAAAAATGACCTTCTAAAAGATCCCTCTGTCGTTCGCGTAGATCATTGAGCGTGCGCGGCGCACCGACATATTTTCCTTTTTCAGAGCCTTTGTACTTATAATAAGATTCAGTATT
>NZ_LAJY01000842.1 GCF_000963705.1 Elstera litoralis
CCCGAGTAAAATTCGAATTGGAGCGAGTAGAGAAAATGTCTATCAGAAATTCTTTGATGACTGTAGCCGCCGTTGCAACATTCTTGTCTGCTGGCGGTGCTGCGGCACAAGCTACGGTCGTGAATAAAGCCATCACGGAAACCGAGGTTCTTAGTGCCCAAAAGGCTTGGTGTGACGCGCTCGTAACCATTGCTAAAACGGCCGATACGCAGGGCCAGCCTGCGGCGAAGCAGCTCGCCGAGAAGGTCATCGATTCTGCCTACGGCTACCAAATGGGTGTCGTCCTCTTTAAGCCGACGCTAACCGTCACTCCGCAAACCTTCCGCACCACCCGCGCGGGCGCTTTGTCCTATTTCGTCGGCGGCGACGCGGCCTTCCCGAAGGACACCGGCTTCGCTCTCAAAGGCTGGACCAAATGCGATATCAGCAACAGCGGAATCTTCATCGCCGGTGATTCGGCAACGACAATGGGCAATGTCAGCTTCACGGGCAAAGACGGTAAGATCACAACCGTCGACAAGACCTGGGGTTTTGTCAAAGACGATGCCGGTAAACTGCGTATTGTTGTGCATCACTCATCGCTGCAATACGCGGGCAACTAAGCACGACAACCGGGACGCGGATGCCCGTCAACGGGGCATCCGCGTCAAGTGATATGCTCGAAAAACCATCGCTGAGGCGGGCAGCCTCCCACCCCCCGTTTCCGCCCGGCGTTTTTCGCCTGATTCAGAAGCCGGTCGGCCTGTTTGAGCGCGTCTTTCAGGCCGCAAGCAGGGCGCGCCCACAGCGACGCCGAGGCGGAGGGCTTCCCCCTAAACCCCCCGCATCAACCCGCCATCCACGCGGATATTCTGCCCGGTGATATAGCCCGCCCCGTCGGACGCCAGGAACGCCACCGTCGCCGCGATTTCGTCGGCGGTGCCGTAGCGTTGCATCGGCACGCTGTCGCGGCGGGTGTCGGTTTCGGGGAGGCTGTCGATCCAGCCGGGGAAGCGCAACAGGCCCCTAACCCTCCGCCCCCCACMACCCGGTTCCGCCCGGCGTTTTTCGCCTGATAGAGCCGCCGGTCGGCCTGTTTCAGCGTGTCTTCCAAACTGCCGCCAGGCGCGCAGGCGGCGACGCGAGGCTGAGGGTGACGCGCAGGGTGGGGGCGATGGTG
>NZ_LAJY01000843.1 GCF_000963705.1 Elstera litoralis
GATTTCTTGATGTCGGGCTTGGATAACGCCATTTCGCAGAATAATTCGGCTGCGAAGTCGCTCGGTACCAACGTCGCGATCCTCAGCACCCGCCTGTCGTTCACGAAGGAATATGTGGACATTCAGAAGGAAGGTTCGGGCAAGTTGACGTTGGCCGATACGAACGAAGAAGGTGCAAACCTCGTCTCGCTGCAGACCCGTCAGCAGCTCGGCGTTCAGGCTCTGTCGTTCGCAGGCCAGACCGAACAGTCGGTTCTGCGTCTGTTCGGCTAGTCGTTGTTTTAGACTAATCAAGATTGTTATTGAGAGGAGGAGATTTATTCTCCTCCTCTTTTTTTTGAATAGGAAATGAAGATGAAGATTGGGGCGGTCGGGAAAAAGCTTTTTAAAAAGAACAAATCATTTTTTCTCAAAAAAAATCCCTGACCTAGCGTCGATTTACGAAAAAAATATTCCTGCCAATGTTGAGATCATGCAGGAAGAGGGCGATTTGGATGTCGCTATTAATGGCAAACGTTTTTTATGGGATCGACGCGCGGGCTTACGCGGCGCATCATATGGAGCTTTTTGTGGCGGCGCCCTCTGTGGCTGAGATGGGTTTGCCTTCTCCTGATGAGGGAAGGGCGCCGACGCATTTGATGATCTTTACAGAGCTGGAGAAGCGCTTTAACGCGCTCCATATGGGCGCGTCGGAAGAACCCGTTCGCATTGGCTCGGGCGCGGCTTATGTCTTCGGCCTCGGGTTGGGTTTCCATCTTAAACCCTATATGATTGAAACCCAGTGCCGTTCTCTGGTGATTATTGAGCCTGAGCCGATGTTTCTTGTTCTTTCCATGTATTTTATTGATTGGGTCGAAATATTTAAGTATGCCGATAATAAGATCGTATTTGTTTTTGAAACACTTCCTGATTATGCCTTTAATGCAGCTCGCCGATATACTGGAGCCATGAATATGGGTGTTCAGCAGTTAATTTATTATACGCAGCACTATAAA
>NZ_LAJY01000844.1 GCF_000963705.1 Elstera litoralis
ATTCGTTCCTGTATAGTTCTTTCTATCGTGAAATTGGAAGGGAAGCAACGACCTTACTACTCTGTCGCTATTTGAGCATCCAGACTGCGGGGCGACTCTCTATAACTGAGCTATCTAGTTCAACGATTCAGTAAAAGAATAAAAATAACAATTTTCTTGGGACATCATTGCGTGAAATTCACCCTTAAATCGACTTTACATTAGTAAAACAATTCCTGTAAAAAATATTTTTGAGTTTTTATTCAAAATAATATTCATTTTCAATGAAAATCTATTATTGGAAGCCTATCATTGCGTAGTTTTTTTATAAAAGTATTATCGAACAAACACCAATCCCGCACACTTTTATCGATATTAAGAGGCGCATCGCTTGAAAGCTTCTTTAAATGACGAAGCAGAGAATTTGCAATTACATCAACCGCAAATATCAGCGGGTCACTCTTGTCAATAACAATAATTTCCCCAATCCTGTCCGCATTTACCATTTTATCTTTCACTCTTACCTCTAATTCTAATTTATTAATACTGCGCTCAAGAGTGTTTATGTTTGTAACGTTCACCGAATAT
>NZ_LAJY01000845.1 GCF_000963705.1 Elstera litoralis
GGTTTTTTCCGAACTGTTTCCGATGCTGAAGCTATGCTTCACGGCTTTTTCATCTCCGCTAAGATTTTTTGCTTCGATCTCATCGAAAAGTGTTAGGCAGCGGCTTGTATCGACCAGAAAAGCCTCGTCCATTCTGCGCACGCGATCCTTATTAAATTCTTCTGTTTCGTCTGCATAAGCGCCATAATCTCCAAATGAAAAGGAGACTAATGCAGCGAGTTTCCCCGAAATGTATCTGCAGTAATTTGGAATATCTACATTATTATTTTTTTTCAGTAAATTTCTTTAGTTTATCTCCTGATTTTACTAATTTTTCTCTGATTTTAATTATTTCTTGTTCTGTTTTTTTCTCGAAAAATTTCTTTTTACATCTCTATATTGATCATCAAATTCATAAAAAATAACGCGTGCCGAACGAATGCTTTCCAGCCGCTCCTTCAAAGTTAATTCCTGAGCTTCAATAGGGGAGGAAAGCAATGTCCCCAAAATTATACCTGCAACGAGATAGTTTTTTACCATTCTAAGCCTCTATCCCGGCCCGGAGGAAAAATCTCTGGCGCTTTCCATCACACCAAAAAGGAGAGTATCATGGAAGTCAAGCCATCTGAACCCGCATCTATGGATATTTTTGCGGCGACCCTGAAAGCCAGTTTGGCACCGCTGGGGGCGCTTCGGCGCGATATTCAGCGGTTAACGCAAGGGATTGCCGAGTTTCGGCAGGATTTATTGGCCAGTCTGGGGCAAACCAGCCAAATTCTAAACGAGGTTCTGAAGGCTTCGCCTGAGGCTAACGGCAGTGTACAGGATGTGCTGAAGCGGGGCGCAAAACTGACGCTCGATTTTGATCGGATCATGACCGATCTCAAGATCGATATGAAGTATACGGCGGAGCAAGCTGCCGCTGCTCAAGAGCGTATCCAGAGTCTCGCCCAGTCAACGGGTCGCACCAGTGGCGAAATTGCCCAGATTATCAAAACTAACATCGAGAAGATGGGTGAAGATTTTTTAACGGCGGCTAAGGGCGCTTCCCAGTTGGAGAAGCTGGTATCCAATATTGCGCGAGGGGCAACGGCCTATTCTTTCGATCCGACGGATTTGGGGGAGTTGGTTTCAACCGCCGTGGGCCGCACCAATGTAAAACCTACCCACCATCAGCAAGTACCCTTAATTCTTGCGCAGACGGCTAAGGATGCCGATGTTACGCCCAAGCAACTCCGGTCGGGCCTACCG
>NZ_LAJY01000846.1 GCF_000963705.1 Elstera litoralis
AAAATCTTACCATAATCTTCAGTATAAATAACAAGAACTGCAACTATAATTAAAAATACAGTGACAATAATAATTCTATTTCGTAGTTTATTTGTCATTGCGAGCGCGCCCATCTTCGGTTAAAATCGATTTTCACCTATAAAAATGCATTGGAAACACATCACGAGAGCATTAGACCTTTCCGAGACAGCTTAGGCCACCCGGAGAAAGCTGATTTTCCTCACCCAAAGCCCAATACCAGGGCAAGTGAATGATTAACGGCTATAAGCGTCGCTTCTTCCACGCATCCAAAGACCGGCCCCAATTTTTCGCGCCGAACCGTCATCACCTTGTCGACCATTATCTGCGATGTCTTGGATAAGCCATTAGCAGGCGTCGGTTCGACAGAGATTCTTACGAGTGGAGCAGGAATGAGAGCACTCGTTACCAACGCAACGATAACGGTATCATGCTCGGCCAAAAGATCAGATTGAAGAATAAGAGCGGGACGAGGTTTACCGAAATCGCCCGCTAGCGCGACCGTGACCAGATCGCCCCGTCTCACGCGGTCCAACCCTCTATATCATGCAAGGCCGTCTCAAGCTCATCGGCGAGGGTACTGTCCATTCGATCAGCAGCAGCGGCCAACCGCGCCTGCCGGGCGCATTCCTCGGCAAAGCCTGGACGATTAACGTCAGGAACCCAGATTTTGACCAGCTTCAATCCTGAAGCCCGCAAGGCGGCGTGCTGCTGACGCTGTTCGGAAGATTTTTGAGCCATTTCCCGCTCCCGTCGCTAACACCAGTCTAAGCCGTTCAGAAGAGAAGCTCAATCCTTCCCCCAACTACCGCCGATCTTAGGGCCTACCCTACCCTCAGCGATTCACAACGTCAAGAACAAAAAAGCAACATCGCGACACCAACACCCTGCCCTTGCCGCCTGCTGCCTGCCCTT
>NZ_LAJY01000847.1 GCF_000963705.1 Elstera litoralis
TAAAGCCAATCAAAGCGCTGCTATACTCCTCCTTCTTTCCTTTCTCATTCTGCCAACGAATAAATATAGTCGTTGATGCTAGATCACGGAGATAAGACATAATAAGCTCTAATGATTTACCTCCCGTTGACCTTCCTAATTTCTTTGCAATATCTCGTAACGATATTCTCGTTGTTATCTTTTTTGCACCTCGTGAAAACTCTCCAACTCCGCGCATCGCTGCAATAAGCGGGTCATTCTCGCTGATTCTAATAACGCCTTTTTTCCGACGCAATTTTTGCAAAGCGTTAGAAAAAGAAATAGGTGCGACCGATATAATGTGGTCGATGATCGTATTTCGATTTCTTGCTGAAAAGCGCCATTAGTGGTTATAATAGTTTTTTGAAATGGAGGGGGTTTTCTCCCCCTCCTGCTATTATTTTTGAATAAGCCTGTTCGCACCTCATTATAAAACCGTGCTGTTAACGTATCTTTATTTTCGGGATTTTGATTAATTTGTTGCATTTTTCAATACCTTCATCAGTTCACGGTTATCATTATCAACCTCTGTATTTCTGACTCCTCCTCGCCCTCTATGTGTCTTTGCAACTCTTTCCTTTACCCCCGTCTTCGTTTTCTTGGGCGCGGGAGGATCACCCGGTAATAGTATTCCTCCCTCCGAACGCTTTAACCAAATAAAATCATCATTAGTTCGTGGGCTATTATTTACCTTCCCTGCCTTCTTGTATCGAACCCAGGATAATCTTTCTTCGTGATCTATTTCGCCTTCATCATCCTCTTCTAATGATTCCTTTATCATCTCTCTTTTTTTAGCTTCTAATAACGTCATTGTCTGCAAAGTTTGTGCGATTCGAACCGATGCGCTAACCGACGAAGCCCCACGACCCCCGCAGAATCAGCCTCCATCTCTCGGGTCAGCCCGGCTTTACTTTCATGGTGCGATATAAGAACAGTGCAGTTTGTCCCGATTTTCTCAACTTCCTTAATAACTTCATCTTCTATCATCTCTAACAGTCGCGTCATATCCTCATTACTATTCTCGTTCAATTCGTGAAGTTTACCGAGAGGGTCAAGAATTATGAGACGGTATTTATTCTTGGTAATTAAATCTCGTAGTATTTTCAGCAGTGGGCCTGCCGATGGCAAATCCTGCTGATTGCCCTGACGAACGGCTAGTTTTGGTGCTCTGCCGCCACCCATTGCGATTATGTCGATATTCTCAATCGCTTC
>NZ_LAJY01000848.1 GCF_000963705.1 Elstera litoralis
TGCGCGGCACCGGCGGCAGGGACTTTTGGCTATGGCAATTGTAGCCCATGCTCGTGTGGATGTTAAACCACTCCGTCTCACTCATCACCTCGGCTTGCACACCAGACGGTAAGCCCGTGAAGTGAATCGTGAGTTCGGCCTTAGCTGGTAGAGCCGAAGGGACGGCAGCCTGAGGAATAAGCGAAGACTGTGAATAGACTGCCTGTTGCAAGGTGGGAGAATTCTCCCCTTTCGGCACGGGCAGCCCCATCGGCGCGGGCAATAGCGGATTCAGCCTTTGGGTTGGAAGGGAAAAATCAGGGCTAAACCCCGATTCCTTCAAGCTCTCCTGATACTTCTTGAGGAGCTTATTGATTTTATCGGAAAGCTCGCGGCCCCCGCGCTTAATATCCTCCTCGCTAATATTACCCAAATCGCCCAACAACCCCTGCGCTTTGCCAATGATTGGCATGGGCAAAGTGCCAAATTGGATGCCGGCATTTTCGACTCCCACCTCCCCGGCTCGATAGAGGCCAAGCGATGATTCTTGGCGGGCTTTAAACGCCTCAGCGTAATTTTGGGGCTTACTCTTGTCGGTAACGGTCTCTCTGCCCTTAACATAGTCGTCCTTCTGCTTCACAAGATCGGAAAGCAAAACTGCTGACTGTTTTTCTTTCATGATCGATTTTAGGTCAAAATCTAGATCTTTTAGATTAAATTGTCCTTTCTGAATCGCCTCCGCAATCAGTTGCAGCGGGTCTTGATTCAAGGTTTTTGCTTGCTGACGCAGCGCGGCAAATATCGAC
>NZ_LAJY01000849.1 GCF_000963705.1 Elstera litoralis
TTCGCCAGTCATTACGCTGGATGACGAGGCCGACACGCTTGCGCATTCAATATCCCCCGCATCGACCGATGTCCTGCCCCAACCGCCGAGGGATTTCTCTGCAAAACGGCCATTGCCGCCTCTGACCAGCAAACGGGAACAAGCGCAACTCTTGGCCCGTCAACTCTTTGAGACGTTACGTCAATCGAAACCTGAAACCCATGAGTTGCCCCCCGCCTCTCCCGACACCCTAGCCCCTTCCAGTGAAGTGACGAACCCGGCATCAGAAGAGGATATCCCTTTGCTTGCTACCCTCAATAAAGTTCGCGAGCAGCTAGGCTCTTTACCGAGCGTTAGGCTGCCACCACTGGATAGATATCATCTGATGGAAATGAATAAAAAAGATCTTGAGAATATGAATGTCGTAGAACTGGCAGCATTATCAGCACAACTAATTAAATTGGCGCGCGATCAGCTTGCCGAAATTGATCGACTGAAACTATCTGCAAAGCGCCGCCGATAGTCAGGGTGCTAGCCCATTCCTCAGCAATACCCACCCTCGAAAAAAAATATTACTGCCTTTAGCCATTTACTTAATTTACATAAGTGCTATATTGCCTTGTCAAAAGCCTGAGGTTCGGATATCGGTATTGACGCATGGGTCGTATCTCTGGCATGTCAGGACCATACATGCGAATGATCTCCGGCGGATAGATTATTCCCTCAGCATCGAGCCCTCCATCAAGCAACTGGAACTTCAAAATGGATAGCAAGCAGATTTTTGAACATTGGTCCAATTGGGCAGAGACCTATGGTACGAATCTGCGCGCCACAACAAAGACAGGAACCGCCAAGTTACTGGAACTCGATGCACTTGCTCGTCGTTTAGGCTTACTAAATACGACTGAGAGTGCTGATATTCTTGAGGTCGGCTGCGGCAATGGCATAAATTGCATTTCATTATCGAAGCAA
>NZ_LAJY01000085.1 GCF_000963705.1 Elstera litoralis
AGTGTGCGCAATTCCGCCGATCACGGGTTGGAAACGCCGGACGAGCGCCTGCGGGCCAATAAGTCCGAAACGGGCCGGATCACGCTGAACGCCTATCATGAAGGCGGGCATATCCTCATCGAGATCTCCGATGATGGGCGCGGTCTCAATACTGAGCGAATCAAAGCCAAGATCATCCAGAATGGCCTCGCCAGCGAGTCTGAACTGGATGGTATGGCCGACGCGCAGATCTATCAGTTCATCTTCAAGCCGGGCTTCTCCACGGCAGCGGCAGTGACCGCTGTGTCGGGGCGCGGCGTGGGCATGGACGTGGTCCGCACCAATATCGAAAAGATCGGCGGCACGATTGAGTTGAAGTCGAAGTTCGGGCGCGGCTCGACCTTCGTCATCAAGATCCCGCTGACCCTCGCCATCGTTTCGGCGTTGATTGTGGAAAGCTGTGGCGAGCGCTTCGCCATTCCGCAAATCAGTGTCGTGGAACTGGTTCGCGCCAGCGCCGATTCGGAACATCGCATCGAGCGCATCCACGGCACGCCGGTCTTGCGCCTGCGCAACCGCCTGCTGCCGCTGGTGAGCCTGGAGCGCCTGTTACGCCTCGACCGCACCGAAGGCGATACGACGACGGAAAGCTTCATCATCGTCGCCCAAGTCGGCACCTATAACTTCGGTATTATGGTCGATCGGGTGTTCGATACCGAAGAAATCGTGGTGAAGCCGGTCGCGCCGATCCTGCGGCATCTGTCGCTGTTCTCGGGCAATACCATCCTGGGCGATGGCTCGGTCATCATGATCCTCGATCCGAACGGTATTGCCGCGTCCACGGGCGAAATGACGGTGAGCGAAAACGCGCAAGTGGATGCCGCCGCCGCCCGCGACACCCACGACCACGAACGCACGACGCTGCTCATCTTCCGTGCGGGCGATGGCGGGCCGAAGGCCGTTCCCTTGTCGCTCGTGGCGCGTTTGGAAGAAATCGACCTCGAAACCGTCGAATTCAGCCACGATAAGCCGATGGTGCAGTATCGCGATAAGCTGATGCCGCTCATCCCGATCGTGCCCGGCATGAAAATGCAGCGCACGGGCCGTCAGCCGGTGCTGGTGTTTGCCGATGGTGAGCATTCGATGGGCCTCGTCGTCGATGAAATCATCGATATCGTCGAAGACCGTATGGCGGTGGAACTTGCCGCCGACCGTCCGGGCTTTATCGGCTCCGCCATTATCGCGGGCCGGGCGACGGATGTGATCGACACGGGTTACTTCCTGCTGCAAGCTTTCGGCGATTGGTTCCACGCGGGCCGCGACAAGCTGTTCGATGGCCGGACAAAGGCGAAACGCATTCTGCTGGTCGATGACAGCCCCTTCTTCCGCAATCTGCTGATCCCGATCCTGTCGGTGAACGGCTTCTCCGTGACCTCCGCCGATAGCGCCGACGACGCGCTGACGATGGTGGAAAGCGGCGAAACCTTCGATGTGATCGTCAGCGATATCGAAATGCCGGGGACGAACGGTTACGAGTTTGCCCGCGCGGTTTCGGCGAGCAAATGGGCGGGAACGCCGATGGTCGCCCTCTCCAGCCACACTGCGCCGCAGGATTTGGAGCGGGCGCGGGAAGTGGGCTTTACGGATTATGTGCCGAAGTTTGATCGGGATGCCTTAATCCATACGCTGAACCAACTGCTGAGCACGGAGAAGGTGGCATGAGCGAACTGGTTGCTTCTGGAAAGCGGAACGTCGCCCGCCAGGGTTTCACCGCTGACGAACAACGCCAGTATGTGTCCATCACCATCGATGGGCAGATGTTTGGTATTCCTGTGTTGATCGTTCACGATGTTTTGGGGCCGCAGCGGATTACCCGCATTCCCCTGGCCCCGGCGGAAGTTGCGGGCTCGCTTAACTTGCGCGGGCGGATCGTCACGGCCATCGACGTGCGTCTGCGATTGGGGCTGTTGAAGCGCCCGGTCAATATGGACGGCATGAGTGTCGTCGTTGAGCATTCGGGCGAGTTCTATAGCTTGATGGTCGATGGTGTGGGTGAAGTGCTCACCCTGTCGTCCGCCGAGTTCGAGCGGAACCCGGCGACGCTCGATCCGCGCTGGCGCGATATTTCGCTGGGGATCTATCGCCTCCAGGATCAATTGCTGGTAATCTTGGACGTTAACCGTCTGTTAGACTTTACGCGTAACGAAGCGGCCTAAACACAGGAAGAGTCTCTCTTCTCCCCCTGGAATAGGGTATAAGAAGCCGTAACGTCATCCCAGAGAGTGGAGTAGGGCCAATGAAATCTTGCCTCATCGTCGACGACTCGCGGGTCGTCCGCATGGTGGCCAAGAAGATTCTGCAGGAACTCGGTTTCGAGACCTCGGAGGCAGAGGACGGCAAAAAGGCCATGGAAGCCTGTCAAAAAGCTATGCCAGACGTCATCCTGCTGGATTGGAATATGCCCGTCATGAATGGGATCGAATTCCTGCGGGAGCTACGCGCTTTCCCAGGCGGCGATGCCCCGAAAAGTCGTGTTC
>NZ_LAJY01000850.1 GCF_000963705.1 Elstera litoralis
GCCAATGCGGTTCCCACGGGTTCAATGTTGGAGACGGGATTGTATTGTCAAGCTGATCGGCATTAAGGATTTTGTTTAGAGACATTTTTTCACCAATTCGTTGTGAATGCTGTGTAAGTTTTCCGAATTTTCGCGTCAATCAAAAAACATGCATACAGGTGCATCCCCTGCACGTATCAGTTTCCGGGGAAGGACTCTTGTTCGTTTTATGACGTTTATGAGGGCGGCGGTGCCACGCAGCAAAAACGAACTTGCATCCTTCAATCATATCCGCTATCGGATATATCCGCCCTCGGATAAAACCCCCACCTAAGCCGAGGGTGCTTTTTTCCCTTTTCAACCGAAAGCCTCAATCATGATGTCCCTCTGGACCGTTTTACCGGGCCGGTGGTTGCGGGGCCGTTGGCCCGAACCGTCGTCACCCTCGGTACCGCTGCTCTCCATCGCCGAAATCACGCCGCATCTCCGGCGCGATCTCAATTTGGGGGAAGATTTGCCGGGCGAGGCGGATTTTTCCTTGCGTCCATCCATCCGTGGGCGGATGATATCCCCGTTCGCAGGCTTCTAACCCACTCTTTCCCCTCCGAACACCAGCTTCTCTACGCGAGAAAGGATTAAACCCTATGATTCACACGACCCGCGTCTGCCGATCGAAGCAGGCATTTCCCGCTTTTCACGGTGTTAACCGTCATCACGCGATAGCCGATCTCTGTCATAGCTCTCTGAT
>NZ_LAJY01000851.1 GCF_000963705.1 Elstera litoralis
TGCCCGGAGTCGCCCCGATTTCTCTTATTCGCCGGTCGTTTTCATCACTGAGATACGCCCATGTAACGATTCCTGTTAACCGGCCTTCGGAATTTGTATACGCCTTGAATTGCCCACGATGAAGCGGCGGAATAAAATTCCGAATGAACCCAGAAATAGTCCAGTGTTGGTGCAAAGGGCTAAGACTACACAGCCAGATTGCCCCCTCCACGCACTCCGACCGGGTCACGAACTTGCCTGAACTGAGGAGGTCGGAGGAGATTTTTTATTGGCGCGCCAATTATAATAAATCTCTACACCAATAAATATACTTCCAGTCAGAAACCCCTGAATGATAGATCTATATAAATTAGGACTAGATCCAAAATACTCAGAAACAAGAAAAAAATGAAAACTGATGTGCAAGAATTTTATAAACCGCTTGTATATTGGCCGCATTTGATAAACCTCCGGGAGTAAGCGGCTCCCATTCCGATAATGGGAGCCAAAAAAAATCAACCGTCGCTACGCTCAATGATCCCCACCAGAGGGACCACCGGTCCACCCGGAATCGCCCATCCCATTGTAAAAACTGTCATTCGGGCTGCTGGCTGAAAAAGCACCTGTAACAGCATTTGTAACGGTACTGATGCAATCGTAATTCCCGACAAAACCGGCCGCAGCGCCGCCAACAACACCAATAGGATTTCCATCAATCGAGCCAAC
>NZ_LAJY01000852.1 GCF_000963705.1 Elstera litoralis
GCATCAGTCCCGCAAACCAAGAGCGCAATGCTGGATACCATCATCGTGCCCGCTCAAAAGGAGGGGTTCGATAGGGTCTTTCTGGGTGAACAATGTTGGTATGCGATCAGAATTTCGGGCGGGATGCTCGACAAGATCAAATATATCGCCGGGTACCAAACCCAGCCTATATCTGCAATCACGCATTACGCGCCCGTATCGCGGATTGAACCCTATGGTGAAGAGGGCAAATATAAAGTGGTGTTCTCCGAGAGGGCCAAGTTGATCGGGCCAATTCCCTTCGCCGATGCGCCGCAGGGGATTATGCAAGGGCCTCGTTACACCTCCTTCTCAAAGCTTCGGTCAGCGAAGAAACTTGCGGAATTACTCATTAAATAATAAGAGACTTTGGAATATTATCTTCTTAGCTTAACATTTTGGCCTTTGTAAACGCGCAAAGATTTTAAGGGGGGGGAAGATGCTTAAACGTGAGATTGGGAGGCTTGCGCTCGAATTCGAGGTTCTGGTCGGCGAAATCCTCGTCAATCATGGTTACGATGTCACTCTTAACCATCGAACTCCTGCCAGTGAGCCGTTCCGCGTCCGAGAGATCGATATTCTGGCAAGGAATGATAAAGAAAATATACTCATGCCTGTTGAAGTGAAGTTTTACACTTTGGGAGGTGTGACCCTTTCTAGATTGCGCGATGCGGCTTCTTATACAAGTAATTTACGAGAATTTTCACATAAATCTAAACCACTGCTGGTCTGC
>NZ_LAJY01000853.1 GCF_000963705.1 Elstera litoralis
GAAAAATTATAAAACGCAAGACAAGGAAAGAAAATGATTCTTTAAGGTATTTTATGGAAATATTTATGAGAATGAGCAGATTTGGTGAAAAAAAAGCGGAATTTAATCCAATATTTACTGGAACTATAGTGATTTTTACTGTGTTCTGTATTTATTGGTGGCGGCGAGTTTACTCGAGTGATTTTGACAATTACCAAAAACTTGTCCGAAAGAATTTCCGAGTTGTCATCGATCTTCTGGAGAAAGACTTTCTTAAGTTTCTCGAGGATGTTCGGCAAGAATTGCCTCTTGTGCGTCCCGAGCTGTTTGCCGATAAGGACAGTGTATCTTTGGATAAGGTTTGAGCGTGTCGCATGCTGAATGATAAGTCGATTCTGGTTACGGGTGGAACGGGGTCGTTTGGGAAGCGGTTGATCCGTACAATCCTAACGCGATATAAGCCGCGCCGTCTTATTGTGTTCAGCCGGGATGAGCTGAAGCAGTTCGAGATGCAGCGTGATTTCCCCGATACGCGTTTCGACTGCATGCGCTATTTCTTG
>NZ_LAJY01000854.1 GCF_000963705.1 Elstera litoralis
GGCCCGTAATAACATCAACCCCGTCAACGCCAGTCGCGATCAGAATCCCGACAGCCCCAGCGCGATCAGGAATAGAGCCATAGCTACTATAGTCCCCTATACCCGACGGATTCTGCCCCGCACGTACTTTTCTCGTCCGGTCTTGGAGCCCTTCCTCAAACAGAGTCACAGGCTTCAGGGATTTAACAGCTTTATTTAAATTATCACGAATTGCATTAAACTCTGCCTCAGCGGTAGCTCCAATAGCCGACGCGGCAACATTGAGTTTTGGAATCAAATTGAGAATGATATCATTAGTTTTTCTTAGATTTGCCTGAGACGTTACAAGGTAATCACCAATTTTATCCATTTCCTGCTTAATCTTAGTTTTCTCTCTCTTGAGACCGGCAAGAACCGGCTCAAGAGTTTTATCCATATTATTATATTCTTCCCGCTTAACGTTTGTTTCTATGTCCAAACGGCGTTTTACGGCCTGAAATCGGACTTCGAACGCAAGCCGAGCCGTATTCTGGCTCTGTTTGATCAGAGCGTTGCCGAACGTATTGGTACTG
>NZ_LAJY01000857.1 GCF_000963705.1 Elstera litoralis
TTCCGTCGGGGTTTTTGCGATAGACCTTGCGGCCCGAGTTATCGACGCTCTCCACCTGCTGCGTGGCAAAGAAGATATCGTAGTCCTGCACCTTGGGGCACAATGGCCCGAGCGCTGCGTCATCGTTCCATTTCTGGACAAACAGCACGCTGGTCTTGGTGCCTGTGTGGGGCTTAAAGGTATTGGGATGCAACCCGACAACCGCGAGAATGCGGCAGCGTTCCATAATAAACTCGCGCGTCCGCTGGTCGGAGGCATTATTGAACCGTCCCTGCGGCAAAACCACGGCCATACGCCCGCCCGGACGCAGGAAGTCTAGATTGCGTTCAATAAACAGCAGATCGCGCGCCACTGCCCGCTCCAGCTTGCCATCCTTCTTGTGGGCAAGATCATAGGGCGAGAGCATATCCGACTGCTTAATGTCACCCGCAAACGGCGGGTTGGCCATTAGTACGTCGATTCCAAAATTTCGATAGCTGGGTTTATCGCTCGCCTCGCCCCTCTCCTTAACGCGCAGCTTGCGCAAGCGTCGCCAACCGTCGCCATAAGTATCGAGCCATTCATTTTGCTTTGCGGTCTCGTCCCACTTCGTCCAATCGAGGGTGTTGAGATGCAGAACATTGGTTTCGCCGTCGCCCGCAATCAGATTGAGGCACCGCGAAACGCGAACACTTTTTTCATCGAAATCGATGGCAAAAACATGGTCTCGGACATAATCGATACAGCGGTTGGGCTTGGCCTCCATCGTAAACAGGTGGCTTTCCTCACGCCCCATTTCCCGCATGATCTGCCGCCACACATGAAACATACCGTGCACGGTAAAGCCCGCCGAACCGCAAGCCGTATCGATCACGGTCTCGGTTTCTTTCGGGTTCATCATGCGCACGCACATGTCGATAACCCAGCGCGGGGTGAAATATTGTCCCTTCTCGCCCTTAGAGGATTTGGAAACCAAATATTCAAAAGCGTCGTCGATCACGTCGAGATTAGAGTTGAAGAGTTTCCATTCTTCCAGCGAGCCAACGCACACCTGGAGATGATCGGGTGACAGTCGGATGCGCTCATCTTCAAGAAAGACCCCCGGCCATTTTTTCTTAGCATCATCGAATAAATTCTGAATGGCCCCCTTGAGCTGCGCAGCCGTATTTTGATTGCGGAACCTTAGCGAAGTGTCGCGGCGATGCGAGGTCATCTCGTCATATAGCTTCGTGAAGATCAACTTGAAGACCTCCTCGAAAACATCAACCCCAGCATTCGCCAGCACTTCATCTTCCATATCTTCAATCAGATCACGCAGCGAGCGGGCAGATTTTCCCTCTTTTACCCGCTCGTCTTCGAGATCGATCAAAGTCTGGATCGTCCAAGGGTGATCGACGACATCTTCAATTGTTTGATCCGCGCGCGGCAATTCGTGGATCGGCATGAAGTAATTGGGGTTCTTACGATGCCAGACTTCGGCAATTACCTCATTGCTCCAGACCGCCAGGGGGGCACCTGTTGCGTGAGCGTATGAGCGGAGCTGTTCCTTACCATCCTTATATTTAAGCTGCTTCACTTCAAAAATAATATAGGGCACGCTGGGACGGTCAGCATCAAAAACAACTATATCCGCACGTTTAGAACTGTCACGCCCGAACGTGATGGGATATTCAACCGTAATTCTAGACCGAACGTAGCCAAGCTTATCCATTAAGCGCGCAAGCCAAAGTTGACGGGTTTTTTCCTCCGGCTTGAGTTGAATTTCCTTTTCCCGAATAAGACAGGTAACATAAGGCACCCGCTGCCCTCGAATGTCGCGGTAAGTTACGCGGCTATAAAGTGCCCGTAGTTCTTCTTCGGAAAACAGAGGGCTTCCGCCGAACTCTCCAGACGTCTTATCCATAGAAACCGACCTTTATATCCAGAGCTTCCGCTGAGATTGATGGGAAGCTTCGCTTTTATCGTCTCTATACCTGGCCTGCTCTCGTTACAAGTGTGGAATTACGGTCATTGCCAATGCCACCATGCTGTCAAAAAAATCGGTATGACGTGCGCGCTGTAAGCTCGGCCTGCCCGGGACGGCGGGACCGTTAATGGTAGGTCGATCTCTCCGCCTCAAGAACAGCATAGGCCCGCCGGATCGGCGCCCCAATCTCCTCGAACCCCATTAACTAAATCCTGCTGCCCGGCAGGCCTTCGAGCTTTGGCTGCGCCGGATTTCGGCTCGTCTGATAACGTCCTGCAGTATCTCCTTATCGAGCGACAGGTCTGCGACCAGTTTCTTCAGCTTGGTGTTTTCATCCTCAAGCTGCTTCAACCGCCGCATCTCGGTTGGCATCAAACCATGATATTTCTTCTTTCAGTTGAGGTAAGCCGCCTGGCTGATCCCAGCCTTCCGGCAAATCTCCGCAACAAGAACCCCGTCCGCGCCTTGTTTCAGAATGAACGCTTCTGGGCGTCCGAGAACTGCGATGCTTTCATCCTTTTCCGCTCCTCCCAGCCAGGGAAATTCAGACGGAAAAACTCTAACTCAAAACCGTCCAATTTCTCGGGAGCAGATCACCGCAAGTTGGATACATTTGCATGGAACAGGTCAATGCCGCAGCCGACTGAGTGTCCGGTGAAACGGGGCAACACTACTCACCAGCTGCTGCTTGCCCCTTGTGCGAGAGATGGCAGGGAAAGTTCGTCAAGTTTTTTTACCTATTTCGTAGGTAATACGACGCAGTTCGCACCGGACTTCATGGAACGCGAAGGGGGTTGAAGTCATCAAGCTAAAGTTGCATAGTGCTTCAGTATGCTTCGTATCCGGTAGGAGGCCGCGCGCTTGTCAGATATCTATGCCCATAGACCCGCGCGGTTCTTCACTCAAATTTATTCAAGTCATTCAGTAAGTCCTACCCGAGAAGCCTACTGTGCCGGTTTCGAAGTCGAGGAATGGCGCTGTAATGGACTTGCCGACCACCTTATCGAATGGCTTGCGGACTACGCCCTCAAGGAAGACGAGTTGGGGGTACATCACGGGAATATGTATATCCGCCTCAGAGAAGCGGCTATTCGAATATATACTAGCAATAAATATAAGAGACGCGGCGAGGTTGGAGAGATCGCACTACACGCGATCTGCCGCGAGTTTTTTGGCACGATACCGCTCGCGCCCCGTGTGTTCTATCTCACCTCATCAAACGACGTCGTCAAATCCTTTGACCTGGCTCACGTTCGTATGGTTGAAGGAAGAAGTGAACTTTGGCTGGGTGAAGCGAAATTTTATGAAGACAGCAATGCCGCAACCAAAGCTGCTATTTCTTCAATCACGGAACATATCGACCTAGGCTTCCTTCGGAACCAGAAGCTCATTCTGGGCCCTCAAGTATCAAAATCACTTCCGAACTATCAAGAAATCAGAGATATTCTTTCAATCCAAACTTCGCTAGACGAACTCTTTGACCGAGCGGTGTTTCCAGTGCTCGTCGCTGGCGATAGTTCCGCTACAAAGAAAACTAAGAGAGTTGATGACGACTACACGGCAGCCATCGAAGCAGAGCTTGCCGCTCTGTACGACTTGATCACGAAATCAGGTCTCATGACTAAAATTAGGGTCATGCTGATCTATCTACCATTGGCGGAAAAGTCACGCCTTGCTGACGCATTTGACAATAGACTGAAAGGCTTGCAGCCATGACTATGTCGCCGATTGACTGGGCCTCTCTTGATAAAATAGACGGACCGGAGATTATACCTGCTGTATTTAAAGTCCTACAATCTGCATCCCTTGCAATTAACTCCTCAGAACCTGACGAGCCAGAATTACTCCAAATTATTCCTAGAATTTATCGATTGATTGATAAAAAAGCCTGAGTTGGAAAAAGTTAAGAGAAGTGGTGAACGCGCTCGCTCGAGCCACCGGGCTGTGGAATTACATCGACAAGGAGATTGCGGACTACGCAGACTTGCTTCTCGCGGAAAGTGTTACGTCCGAAGAGCTTGGAGGTATCACCTTTCATCGTGAACAAATTGAGGCCTTAAACACGCTGCTGTCGGGCGAGAACCTGATCTTGAGCGCGCCGACGAGCTTTGGGAAAAGTCTTCTTGTTGATGCGCTATTGGCCTCTGGAAAGTATCGTAGAGTTGCCATTATACTGCCTACGATTGCATTGCTAGACGAGTTCAGGCGCCGCCTTCGCCGGAGGTTTCAGGACAAGTTTGAGTTGGTAATGCACCCCGAAGAGCGCGCCGCAGGCGCGGATGTCATTTTTCTCGGCACCCAGGAAAGGTTGCTCAATCGCGACGACATCGGGACGCTCGATCTGACCGTTGTGGATGAGTTCTATAAGCTTGATCCGAGACGCAAGGATGAGCGCAATGTTGCGTTGAACGCCGCTGTAAGGAGGCTTTTGCTAAAATCTCGCCAGTTCTTCTTCCTCGGTCCGAATATCGACGATGTCACTGTAACCGTCGAAGGGCGTTGGAAATTTCAGTTCCTAAAGACACGCTTTTCAACTGTAGCTGTTGATATATATGACTTAGGAGAGGTTGAGGACAAGGAAGCTCGCCTTTATGAAGAGCTGAGACAAGAGCGCAATTGGCCCTCGCTTGTTTTCGTCTCATCGCCAGATCGGGCAAACATGCTTGCGGGCACTGCTGCCGATAAATTCAAGGTGTCGCACACCGCTGACGAGATGGCCACTTGGATGCGGGAGAACTATGGAGACAAGTGGCCGCTGATTGCAGTAGTCAATAATGGCTTCGCCGTTCACCACGCCCGCATCCCTCGATCCCTAGCATCCCAGATGGTGCGCCTGTTTAACGCGAAGACCCTTCCCGTCCTATTCTGTACCTCGACCCTGATCGAAGGGGTCAATACTGCAGCAAAGACGGTAATGATCTACGATAAGAAAATCAGTAGGGCAAACTTTGATTTTTTCACCTTTTCGAACATCAAAGGGCGTGCGGGGCGCCTGGGTGAGCATCGTGTGGGGCAGGTTTATCTCTTCAATCCGCCTCCCCCACCGCAAGAGACTGAAGTGGCACCAACATTGTTCGACGACGAAGAAAATGCCTCGGATGACTATCTTGTCTTTCTAGACGAGGTAGATCTTTCCAAGGACACGAATGCTCGAATTTCAGTAATTTCTAACGAGCTGGGGCTGTCAAGGGACGAGCTGCGGATTGCCTCCTCAGTAGGCTTGGAGACTGCGGCTCGCATTCGCCATCAGGTTTTACAGAGTCTGCACAATAGCAGTCTTTTAATTTGGAGCGGATACCCCGACTACAATCAAATCGAAGAGGTCGTTCGGGTAATATGCCAGGTGAAGAGTGCCCGCGATTTTGGTGCGTATTCTGATAAACAACTCACGTTTTTGATTTCCGCTCTGAGGGGCGCCCAGAAAATAAAGGATTTTATGCTCAATTACAACTCAAGCTACAAAGGTGATCCAGAGGCCTACGATGGTATATTCAAGTTTTTACGTGCATGTGAGTATGGCTTGCCGCAGGTAATTTCGCTAGTTGCGCTGTTTGCCTCGAAGAGGGACGACTCCGTGAACTACGACCTATTTGTGCGAGAACTTAGCCGCTGGTTCCGAAACGAGGCTTTGAGAAGCTTGGAAGAGGAAGGGATTCCAATTCAGGTTGCAGAGCGCTTCGTAAAAAATAATGACAGCAAAAAAACCCTGACAAAGCGTTTGGAACAAGCTGTCCTGGGCGAGTCTGGCTTGCTCTCTGATTTCGAACGCAACTGGTTGGCCTATGCACTCGATCTGAAACTGACTTAGGTGCAATTTTTGGTTGCAATTAATTTATGGCTGTGGCCTACTTCAATACGCCGTCCTGGCTTCGAATGCGAGCGGACTGATACCGCCCAGATATGAATGGCGACTACGCGGGTTGTAGAGGTCGTTGATTTACGGGAAGATAGCGGCTTCTGCCTGCCACCTTGTTAACCAAGTTTGGCGCCCGAGCAATGCAGCCTTCAGGCTTTTGAAGAAGGCCTCGACAGTCGCGTTGTCATAGCTCATGCCCTTGCCTGACATTGAGGGTAGCAAACTGTGGGCCTGTTGCTTTTTCTGCCAGTAGTAATAACAATACCGTATGCGCTTTCCTCCTCATGCGTTGCTGTGATAGTTCCACGGAAGCAGATCGTCGATTTGGCTCGGCTTATGGCCTTTGACGATGGCGGTGAGGGTTGCGGTCAGCCAAGCCTGTGGGTCGATACCGTTCATTTTGCTGATTTCGATCAGCGAGGCGATGACGGCCCAGTTTTCTGCTCAGGCGTCGCGCCCCGCGAAGTAAGCATTTTCTCGGTTGAGAGTGATGGGGTAGATGGTAAGGTCCGGAATATAGCTACCTATTTTTGTGTGCTCATCGGTAAGCGTCTGCCTCTTGAAAACATGATGGTTTTGCCATCTAGAGCCTAAATTTACGAGGGTAAAAAGCTCGCACACGTATAGAATTCGGTCCGAGTGCAAAATACAGAAAATACACTGGGTCACTTACTCATCTGCACAGAATATCAGCCGATTTAAGCAGGTCAGCTGGAGGGCGGTAATTTTTGGGAAAATCTGAATGAAACTCTAGTCCATATGTTAATTGAGTCGTATCAATCTGCCATTAGCGAGATATGCGTTAAATGATGACAGAAAAATACATAGGCGATACCCGATTTATATACAGAATCTTGCCTATGATCTCACCCAAGGCCAATGAGACAACCTTATCAGCTACAATTTCCAGCGATGTCGGTACGGAAATTTCGTCGAGAACATGTTGCAGATGTATTCTACATCTCTGTCAACAGTCTCTGAGGCACAACCAAAAAACTTTAAAAAACGTGAAATTTTATTCTATACTTTTTAATGTGTTGAGAGGCTCCAGGAATATATCCCAAAGGAACGGGGTTTAAATTGATCTCTTTTTTTTGAGGAAGTTAAGAGGAATGTCTAAAATTGCTGATACAGTCACATATGTTGACGAGGCTGGTTTGAATGGTCTCGTTCGCAACTTGACCCCCGAGCAAGATGATGAAATTTCTTTACTCTGTGCCCTACCCATACCGATTGAACATGTAAACTTCTGCCGTAATGAGGTAAAGAAATTTTATGATGTCTTTTGTGAGGCTGCGCCTCCAGAATCAATATTGCATATTACTGATGCATTTGCCGAGGGCAACAAAACTTGGCGTAAGGCTGCAGAGAATGCGCGGCAGGGGATTTTTGAGATCGTACGTCGACACAGAATTTATGTGGTCTACGCTGCGCGTAGGGCTCGCATAGCTCGCAAAAAGTTTTGTGGAGCGCGCCGAAAGACAATCAAAAGCTGTGACCGAAATGAAATCTACAGAGTTTCGAATTCCCGGCCAAGAAAGACCAAGCAACGAAAATATTCTTGAGCAAACAATGATTCAATTGGGTTTAAATTTGGACGACTTTTTGAGATTATGCAAAAAAAGATTTTACAAATATTCATTTTGACAAAATAGATGACAATCTTCTTCGCGCTTTTAAGTTAAATTTAAATGATATTATTGATTTATCGAAAGGATCATATTCGGTGAACGTTACAAACATAAACACTCTTGAGCGCAGTATTAATAAATTAGAATTAGAGGTAAGAGTGAAAGATAAAATGGTAAATGCGGACAGGATTGGGGAAATTATTGTTATTGACAAGAGTGACCCGCTGATATTTGCGGTTGATGTAATTGCAAATTCTCTGCTTCGTCATTTAAAGAAGCTTTCAAGCGATGCGCCTCTTAATATCGATAAAAGTGTGCGGGATTGGTGTTTGTTC